>DASXEJ010000356.1 GCA_036490175.1 Pirellulales bacterium
ACCGTGGCCGCGGGCTCATTTTTCGGGTCGTGCGGCTGAAAGAACCAAGCGCAGATGCTGGGCAGCACGATCACGGCGGCAGCAACCAGTGCCACGTCTCGGCCACTCCACGGGACCGATGTGCGCTTTTCATAGGGAACCAGTTCACGTCCTGCCGAGTGCAACGCAAAAATATGGTTCCACAGCAGAATGCTCGCCAGCACGATGGCCAGCAGAATTCCCAATTGCAGCGCCGCGAAAGGAAACATAGTGATCGCGTAACCGTCAGCGCCCTCGGTTCGTAACACATCGCCTGCCACGGTCGCCACAATCGCTGGCAAGCCCATCCGGCAGGCAATCTACGATTGCCCCTCGAGCAGATTCACGGCCGTCCGAATGTAGGCCACGCCGGAATAGATAGTCAGTGCCACGGCGGACCATACACTGGCGATCAATAACCATTCGATGGCCGCCGGCACGGCGTCCGGCGGATAGGAAAGATAAAACAGCGACACGCCGATAGCGACGCATTGCAAGACCATCTTCAACTTGCCCGACATCGCGGCAGAAAAGTCCGCTCCGCGCTGCTCCAAAAAGCTCCGCAGCGCCGTGACCAGCAGCTCGCGACCGACGATGACTACGACCATCCAGGCCTGCACGTAATCGTGCAACTCTGGAATGGCCGCTAGAAAAATGAAGCTGCCGCACACGATGATTTTGTCGGCAAAGGGGTCGAGAATCCGCCCCAATGTGGTCACCATGCCATAGCGCCGTGCCAGATAGCCATCGACCCAATCGGTCGAGGCCGCGATCAGAAACACGACAAACGAGGCCAGATACAGCTTCCAGACAATCAACACGAACAACACGACTGACAATGCCAGCCGCATGGCTGTCAATTGATTCGGCAGATTGAAGGCCGTGGCCCGGGCTATGTTCTTTGTGCTCACCGTCATGGCGATGATCCTCAGCGCGGTTTGCCGACGGCCGCTGCCACCAGGTCGTACCCGTGCGCAGCCACTACCTCGCACTCGACTAGCTGACCGGCTCGCAATCCTCTACCTGAAACATAGACCACGGTATCCACGTCGGGGGCGTCCGCATAGGTGCGGCCAATCCAGGCCCCTTTTTCCTCGGGCACGGCCCTGTCCAACAGCACGTCGTACTTTTGGCCGACGCGTGTCGCACTGAAATTCAGGGCAATCTCTTGTTGCACGCCCATCAACTCATCGCGACGTGCTTCCTTGACTTGCTCGTCAATGTGATCAGGCAGCCGCGCGGCCGGCGTGTCGGGCTCGAACGAATACGTAAACACTCCTAGCCTCTCGAAGTGTTGCTCGCGGACAAATTCCACGAGCTCGGCGAATTGCTCGTCGGTCTCGCCCGGAAAGCCTGCTATGAACGTCGTGCGCATGACCAGGTCGGGAATGGCGCCCCGCAGCTTCTTCAACAGCTCTTCCGTCTCGCTGCGCGCGACGCGCCGTTGCATCCGCTTCAACATCGTGTCGTTGATGTGTTGCAGCGGCATGTCCAAATAGGGGACGATTCGCTTCGCGCCGGCCAGCACGTCGATCAATTCATCGCTGAAGTACATAGGGTACAAGTACATCACGCGAATCCAATCGAGCCCTTCGATCTTGTCGAGTTCCGTCAGCAATTCAGGCAAACGGGGCCGCCCGTACAGGTCCAGACCGTAGTAGGTCGTGTCCTGGGCCACGATGTTCAGTTCGCGCACGCCATCGGCCACGAGCTCGCGTGCTTCGTCAAGGACCTCTTCGATCGGCTTGGTGGCGTGCTTCCCGCGCATTTTGGGGATCGCGCAGAACGTACACAGCCGGTCGCATCCCTCGGAGATCTTCAAAAAAGCAAAATGCCGCGGCGTGATGCGCAATCGCGAACGATCCGGTAGCGGCGAGGCGGGCGCCGGCTGAAACACGCTGCGTTGCTCGTGCAAACCGCCGATCAACCGGTCGGCTACCTTGGTCACCGATTCCCGGCCGAAAACACCCACCAGACAGTCGATCTCGGGGCATTGCTCGAGCAGCGCCTCTTTCTCGCGCTCGGCAAGGCAGCCCGAGACGATTACGCCCCGGATACGGCCGCGGCGCTTGAGGTCCAGCATTTCGCGGATAGCGCCGTACGATTCCTGCCGCGCCTGCTCGATGAAGCCGCAAGTGTTGACCACGACCAGGTCGGCTCCGTCGGGCTCACTCACCAGCCGATAACCGTCCAACTGCAACAGGCCGAGCATTCGCTCGCTATCGACCAGATTTTTGGGGCAGCCGAGACTCACAAACGAGTAGGTCCCTTTTTCCGTGCGCGGTGCGGTGTCGCGAGGGGGTGCAGCGGCACTCGACTTTCTCGGCTGGTCAACAATGGGCAACAACGTGATCCACTCCAGAGGCAAAGACCGCAAGGACGGCAACCGCGACGAGAACCCGCCTGCGAGCCACAAATGCTACCCAATGGCTGGCAAACTGGCGAGCCGGAACTCATCCCATTGTCGGTCAGGCAAGGAACATGACAAGGGACTGCTCCCCCAGTTCAGGTTAATTTATCTCGGCTAAACTCGACAATATGCCAATCGGACTGGGCCTGCCGACCCGTTTTTGCCATTCGTGAGTTTCGTGTGTCGGTCGCGCCTGTCCTCTCGTCGAAAACTCCCTATTACACCGATCCAGGATCTCGCAACAAAATTCGTTCCGCCGCACATCGACCGCAAATGCGTTTCGCGCGTTCGGAACAAATTTCAAATCCCCTTTGACATTCAGCGGGCATTCCGCCGATTGCCTTCGCGACACATCGCCGTTCGTGCCGTACATTCAATCACTTTCCGGCCATGGCGGATCCTTCTGCCTTTGATCTTGAGCGTGGCGAGACGCAATGACCACGCGCGTTTCCTACGCTCTATGGCGCTAGGCCACGTTCCTTCCCCTGCTGGAACGCGGCGCGTGCTGACCATAATGAGAAACTGGCCAAAGATTCTGCTGGCAGATCGCATGGTTGCTAGATATAGTGTACAAAAGTACACATATCCGAGGGGCAAGATGCTTCCCGACATACCCGCCGACGAACTGGCAGCCTGTCTCGACCGCACGGCCTCTCGACTCCTGCGCCGGGCTGGCGTCCGCACTCCCCCGGTCGATGCCCTGCGCATCGCGACCACACTCGGAATCCAGACCGCCGTCGACGCCAGTCAGTCCGCGCGGGCCCGCTATGTCGAATTGCGTGCGATCCGGGGCCGAACCGCACGTCCGGCTATTTTGCTCCGGCCCGAACCGCGGGCCGAGCGCCGCCAATGGGCCGTGGCGCATGAACTTGGCGAGCGTGAAGCGGCAACCATATTTCGTCGCTTGTCGGTCGACCCCCGCGCGGCCCCGCCAACAGCCCGCGAATGGGTCGCCAATCAATTGGCCAATCGAATCCTTTTGCCAACACGCTGGCTGTTGCGGGGCGGCAGCGCCACCGCCTGGGACCTGTTAGCTCTAAAAACCCGTTTCAGCACAGCCAGCCACGAGCTGATTTTGCGAAGGATGCTGGACTTCTCGCTGCCAATCGTCGTGACGATTTTTGATCATGGGGTACGGTCGTTCCGTCGCGGTAACGTCGGGGGCCGACTGGCACTGACGCCCGAGGAGCGCGCCTGCTGGCTGGCAGCGCACGTTAGCGGCCAAGTACACGAGCGGGCCACAGCGACCTCATCGATACGCTGCTGGCCCGTCCACGAGCCAGGCTGGAAGCGAGAACTTTTGAGGCTGGAGCTTCAAGAAGGGTTTGATGAAGGACCCGCCGAGGAGTGGCAATCCGACGATACCTCCGTCGAAGACCAAGAGGACCAGTGGCTGCGCGAAGATCTTTAACGACCAACGGCATTAACGGCCCCAACACAACGAGACCAACGGGGAAGCCGCTACATTCCATCCCGCGCAACATGTCGCTCAAGGGTCTCCTGCAAATCGCTGACGGAAAGTGGCTTTGATAGCACTCCGCGTGCACCGCATTCCAAGACAGCTTGGCGATCTTCGTCCCGAGGGAAATTCAAAAGCGCAAACCACGGAATGTCCGGGCGATGCGCCGCCAATTCTCGCAAGATCGTAAATCGATCCGCGTCGGTATTTGAAAAATCGCAGACTCCAGCCGTCAGCGAAACGGATGCCAACGCCGCGACGGTGCCGATCGGCGCTACTTCATACCCGCAGGCTCGAAAAACCTCGGCAAGCATGTCGCGGGCTTCAAGTTCGGCACTATAAATGGCAATCGTGCCGTGTGCATGGTCGCGCGCCGACTCTGCTGTGCAGAGCATCCGCTCCTCTTCGGTCGCGGTTACGGGCAAAGTGAGTGTGCCCACGCTATGACGTTCGAGTCCTGTCATTTCGCGCTCAAACCAAGCGGGCCACTGATGCCAGTAGATGCGCGGCACGGCCGGCCATGGGCGACCCGTCCGCGATTCTCCTTCGCACCAGGAGCCCGTAAGGGCGACGATTCGCGCCAGCGGCGCCCAAGACCACAGCCGCTCGACCTCTCCGGCGGCGAACTCGCCGGGACGTCCTGCCAGCAGGACGATCAAATCGGGCTCGTAAGCCATTGATCCGAGCGCTTCGTCGAGGCGAACAATCTCGATGGCCTGCGTGCGGGATCGAATCTGGGCCACGCACTCACGGAATTCACGGCGCGCCGCGTCACCAATCAACAAAACGTGCAGAGGCCATCGCGCGGGCAAACCTCCGGAAACCTCTGTCCAGGCAACTTCTGACTGCGATAAGTCGATCATCTTAATTCGGAAGGGCTCCCTCCCCTGCCGCGATGACCTGCTGTACCTCGATGGCATTCTGAGCGCCGCGCAATTCAGGCAAGAACGTCGGCAGTGCCAGCAGCCGACTCAACCGCGCTAGCGTTCGCAAATGTCCCCGGTCGTCCGTAGAGCAGATCAAGAAAAACACGTCGGTCAAGAATCCGCGCCGGCTGGCAAAGGGGATGCCGCGGTCCGTTCGTCCCAGCGCCAAGAACGGGCGATCGAGTATGCTCGCTAGGGGCCGTCGGGGATGCAGCATGGCGACGCCGTTCTCCAATGCCGTGGGATACAAGTCCTCGCGGCTGCGGACGGCCTCAGCCATCTTGTCCGGGTCCCACAGCCAACCGGTGCGGACCGCCACTTCGATCATGGAGCTGATCACCGAATTACGCGTCCGCGACGCCAACGGAATTTCTATCGCAGACCGCGGCAACATCTCGGCCAGCGAAACGGAGGTCTCCTCGTCGGTCGCGGCGCTGCGATCCAGGGCGACTTCAACTCGCGCAAGTTCTTCGGCGTCGGAGAGTCCGATCCGATCTTCTAACCAATGATGAATCTCGGCCGCCGAGAAACGCCAGGCTCCAGTGACTCTGCGCCCGGGCAGCTTGCCTCGGTCTGCCAGCTTTGCAACTTGCCCAGCATCCAAGTGCAAATAATTGGCAAGGCTCTCAATGTCGAAGTCTTCGTCCGGCATATGGCGCGGCGTGGGCTAGCAGGAGGTCGAGCGCAAGATAGAGAGGAAATCAATTCGGCAAACTGGGCGATACTGATGACATTATTGTTTCGTTATCTTACCGCGTTTGTCTACCCCAAGGCGTTCTCAAAGATGTTGCGGTACCGACCTTGACACAGAACCAGAATTTCGGAGAATCCCCGCCGCCAATCGACTGTTTGATCGGCAGGATTCACTTCGGTAATAAACCCTCTCGTCACAGCCTCGCGACGCCTGAGCCATCAACGTCGTCTTGGTAATCTCCCGCATGAAGCCAGCCAGGAAGGCAACGCTTTTTGTGGGAACTAGACGAGCGATAACGTAAACAAGTCAAACGTCCACGCGACTGCCGGCACGGAGGCCGCACGTCATGGAACGACGGACCAATTCGGTCCGCGGAGTCAGTCTTCGCGAGTTACTGCCCGACGCGCAGTTGCTCGGCGCCGACGACGTCCGTGTGCATAGCTGTTCGAGCGATTCGCGCCATTGTCGTCGCGGCGACTTGTTCGTCGCGCTGCCAGGCTCGCAACGCGACGGACATGACTTCGCTGCCGATGCTGTCGCACGTGGCGCCACGGCCATCCTCGCCAGTCGCCCCTTGCCGGGCGTGACGGTGCCGGTCTGCTTTGTGCCAGATACGGCCGAGGCGCACGGACTGCTCTGCCAGGCCCTGGTAGACAACCCTAGCCGCCGACTGCGCGTCGTGGGAGTCACGGGCACCAATGGCAAAACAACTACAACACATTTAATTGCCGGAATTCTGTCAGCCGCGGGCTTTAGGCTGGGGATTCTCGGCACGTTAGGCTATTGCGATGGTTCCGTCGTGGCGCCGGCCGATCACACAACCCCTCCGGCCCCCGTGCTAGCCAGTTGGCTGGCGCGTATGGAAGCCGGCGGTTGCAGTCACGCCGTGCTGGAAGTTTCCAGTCATGCCTTGGCACAACGACGACTGTCCGGCGTGAACGTCGACGTCGCCTGTGTGACAAACGTCCGCCACGATCATTTCGACTTCCACGGCACACAACGACGGTACATTGCCGCCAAAAGCCGGTTGCTCGAGCATCTGGTCCCCGAAGGCGTGGCCATCATCAATGGCGACGACGCGGGCAGCGGCGCCTGTGCCGCGCGGTATGACGGTCCCTTGGTCACCGTGGGCATTGACGCGCCGGCCGAGATTACGGCCACGTTGCTTTCCCAATACCCCAGTGAACAGACATTTTTGCTCGATACCGGCAGCGAATCAGTGCCAGTGCGCACGACGCTGATCGGCGCACACAATATCTACAACTGTCTGGTGGCCGCCGGCGTTGGTTTGGTTTACGGCATCGACCTGCCGACAATCGTCCGCGGCCTGGAATCCGTACAGTTCGTGCCCGGTCGCCTAGAGCGACTCGAGTGCGGCCAGCCGTTCAGCGTTTTTGTCGACTACGCCCACACGCCCGACGCCTTGGCAACCGTATTGGATACGTTGCGCAGCGTGACGCAAGGTCGCGTGTTATGCGTCTTTGGCGCGGGCGGCGATCGCGACCGCTCGAAACGTCCACTGATGGGGCGTGCCGTCGAATGTCGCGCCGACGTATCCGTCATCACCAACGACAACCCTCGCAACGAAGATCCCGACGAAATTGCTTCGCAGATTCTCGGCGGGCTCGACGATCCCACGCACGCTCAGGTAATCCTCGATCGTGCCGCGGCCATTCGCTGGGCCCTCAGCGAGGCCCGCGCAGGCGATTGCGTGGTGATCGCGGGTAAAGGACACGAAGACTACCAGATCATCGGCAATGATCGCGCGTATTTCGACGATCGCGAGGTTGCCCGCCATTGGCTATACGAGTCTTCACTCGTCGACGATCTCTCCCGCGCTAGCGCTTGAACAACACGATCCGCAGGCCCTGCCATGACTCAACTGACTCTTAAAGAACTCGAACAAATCCTGGTCGCCGACCGCGTCGTCGGCGGTCCGATTGACCGTCCCACTTTACGACTCGATCACGTACGCATCGACAGCCGAGAAGTTCATCACGGGGATATCTTCTGGGCGCTTCGTGGCAAGCACCATCATGGCGCCGCTTTCGTCGCCGATGCCTTTGATCAGGGTGCAGCCGGCGCGATTGTGGACGTGCCAAACATCGAGGCTCCCCCCGGACGCTGGGTCATGCAAGTGGAAGACACCACACAGGCGCTACAACGTGCCGCCGATTGGCAACGCAGTTGCTTTACGGGCCGAGTGATCGCCGTGACAGGTAGCGCCGGCAAGACGACGACCCGGCAAATGATCGACAAAGTGCTCAGCAGCCGCTTCACCGGTACGGCTAGTCCGGAAAACTACAACAACCACTTGGGCGTCCCCCTCTCGATACTCCGCTGGCAAGAGTCCGACGCCTATGCCGTGTTAGAGATGGGCGCAAGTGCCCGCGGCGAGATTGCCGAGTTGTGTCGCCTGGCCCGCCCGAGCCTTGGCGTAATCACGAATATCGGCACGGCCCACCTGGGCAGCTTCGGCGGCCCGGCGGCGATCGCGCAAGCGAAAGGCGAGTTGCTCGAGGCTCTGCCGCCCGACGGTTTGGCCGTGCTCAATGGCGACGACCGTCAGCTACGTCGCATTGCCGAACGTTCGCGGGCCGTGGTGGAATGGTGCGGGCGCAGCGGGGACTGCGACGTAATGGCCACAGACGTCCGCAGCGCGGACGGGCACTTACAGTTCGTCGTCGATCATCAACACTTCAGCATTCCAGTGTGGGGCCGACATCATCTGACAAGCGCCTTGGCGGCAGTGGCTGTCGGAAGAGCTTTCGGTATGTCGGTTTCCGAGATCAGCCAGGCCCTGTCCGATTTCGAGCCGCCGCCGATGCGTTGCGAGGTGAGCACATTCGGCGCGGCGCGCGTGATCAACGATGCCTACAATTCCAACCCTATCGCCATGCGGGCCGCGCTCGAAGTCCTCCGCGAAGATCCCTCGATGGGACAGCGGATCGTGGTCTGCGGCGATATGCGGGACCTGGGAAACGACGCGCCGCGATTGCACCGCCAAACCGGGGACGAGGTCGTAACCGTTTGCGGCGCCGACCTGCTCGTCGCTTGTGGCGAACATGCAAACGACATGGTCGCCGGCGCCGTGGCAGCGGGCATGCCATCGCAACGAACCATTGCTTGTCGAAACACGGAAGATGTCGAACCGGTGCTCGCCAAAATCGTAGGGCCCGGCGACGTCGTCTTGGTTAAAGGCTCTCGAGCCATGAATATGGAACGCCTGCTGGACCGATTCCGGCCACCAGCGCGGCGGGCTGCCTAAGCGGGTAGTGCGAATCGATATCCGTCACGTCTTTGTAATCACAACGAAACACTTCAAATAGTTGCAAGCTCCATCGTAAGTGCGTTGGTTTGCGGGAACCTGCGCGCTGCCCACTCTCCTGGGTAGGAGCATTTAACTTGTTGGAATCAGCGGTTACTGGGTCAACCGCTCCGACAAGTGCTTCGCGATGGAGCTTATTACTGAGCGCCGGAGCGGCTGCGAGCCGCTCCGGCTGCTCAGGGAACACCAATCGACACCGGTCGCGGCAAAAACAGGCCCGGCCGGTGTCGGTTGCGTTGAGAGGAGACCTGATTCTCGCGCCTTCGGGCCAGGTCGACGCGATTCGTTCCTGTCGACCCCCATGCTCGCCAGCGCCAGGTCCTCTATGTTCGAGTGGTTCTTCAATTATCTCGCTTGCGGCCCGTTGTTCGGCGCGACACCGTTCGCAACATCGCCGCTCGACTTGGGTTTTCGCAGCATCGCCGCGGGCGCGCTCGCCATGATCCTTGTTCTGCTGGGCGGTCCAGCGGGCATTCGTTGGCTCAAGGCGCGTTTTTGCGATCCGCTGAAAAGCGGCTCAGCAGAGCTCGACCGGTTGCACCGCGCAAAAAACGCGACGCCCACGCTGGGCGGAATCTTGATCGTGGCCGTGGTAACAGTCATCGCCCTGTCGCTGACCGATTTTGTGAATCGCCTGGTGCTGTTGGCACTGGCGAGCACGGTCGGCCTGGCGCTGGTCGGCGTGATCGATGATCTCGTGAAACTGCGCACGCGCGCCGCCGGCCTCGGCTGGAAGGCAAAGCTGTTGGGCCAGTGCCTCGTGGCGGCTATTCCCGCCAGTTGCTTCTTCGGCGGCTGGTGTACGCCGTCCCCGATGATTCTGTCGCCGGTCGCTAGCAACGTTCTCATTGCGATGCCGTTGGTGACAATCCCCTGGACGATGTTGGTAATCGTCGCCACTTCGAACGCCGTCAATCTAACCGACGGGCTCGATGGACTGGCCGCTGGTTGCCTTGCCCTGGTCGCCGCGGCGATGGGCGTGGTGGCCTATGTTGGCGCAGAAGGTCCTGCACGGGAACTCGTTGTCGTCACCGCGGCACTTGTGGGCGGCTTGCTGGGTTTCTTGCGATTCAATCGGCACCCGGCCCAGGTCTTTATGGGCAACGTGGGATCGGTGTCGCTCGGCGGATTGTTGGGCTTTCTCGCTGTGGCCACAGGCACCGAGCTATTGCTGCCGCTCGTAGGCGCCATACTTGTCGCGGAAACCGCCAGCGTGATTCTGCAGGTCGGAATGTTTCGACTCAAACGGCGGCGGATTTTTCTTTGTGCCCCGCTGCACCACCATTTCGAGTTTTTGGGCTGGCCCGAGCCGATGATCGTGCGCCGTTTCTGGGTCGTAACCGCCGTGTCCGCCACGATCGGCGTGGGCGCAGCGCTGGGCGGCCTGGCAACAAGCAGGCCAAGCCCGGCTGCGCCATCGACACTCGTTGCTGCCGGCGATGCGGCACTGCCGAGATGATTATGCCGTCTAGCCAAGAATACGTGCCACATATCGTCTTCGCCGGAGGGGTGACTGGAGGTCACCTTTTTCCAGGGTTGGCGATTGCCGAGCAGCTGGCTGCGACAAGACCAGGAGTACGCATCACTTTCCTCGGAGCTGGCACGGCCTTCGACCGCACCTACGTCGCAAGGGCCGGTCACCGTTACGTCCACATCGACTGCCCACGGTCGCCTCGCCAGGTACTGGAAACCGCCAAGTTTGGCTATCGGATGCTGCGCGGGTTTCGCGCGGCAACAGACTTCTTACGTAGCCAGCGTGCGTCGCTGGTAGTTGGGCTGGGCGGTTTCGCCAGTCTGCCCACCGGACTGGCGGCGGCGCGCCTCAAGCTGCCCCTGGTACTACTTGAACAGAATATGATCGTCGGTCGGGCCAATCGACGACTCGCTGCGTGGGCCCACGCGTTGTGCCTGAGCTTCGAGGACACACGCTGGTCGCCAGCTCACGCCGGAATTCCCGCTCGATATCCCACGGTCGTAACGGGTACGCCAGTTCGCAGGCGTTTCTTGCAAGTCGCCAACGACCACAGAAAAGTTGCCAAGCGGCAGCAACTTTCTGGCGACAACATGCCGTCGGAGCGCACTTTTGATTCGGAAAAGCCGATCCTGCTCGTGTTGGGTGGCAGCGGCGGCGCACGGCTGTTGAATCAAACTATGCCAGCGGTCGTCACCGCCCTGCGCGACAAGTTGCAGCACTGGCAGATTGTGCATCAAACAGGCCCTGGCCAAGTGGCGATGACGCGGGCCGCCTATGCGTCGGCGAGAATTGCCGCCACGGTCGAACCGTTTTTCGACGACGTGCCCACGTTGCTGGCCCGAGCGCGATTCGTGGTCTGCCGACCGGGAGGGTCGACTTTGGCTGAGCTCTCGGCGCTCGGTGTTCCTGCCATCCTGATCCCCTTTGCCGCAGCTACCGACGATCACCAACGACACAATGCCCTGGCCTTCGCGGCCGCGGGAGGGGCCGTCGTGGTTGATTCCGACAACCGGGAACCAGCCGCACTGACTGAGCAGCTGGCCCGCGCAATCCGCGAACTGATCGCGAATCCTGGGCGGTGTCTGGCGATGGCCGAGGCCCTCGAATGCCTATCGCACCCCCACGCGGCCCGGCATATAAGCGAAATCGTCAGGCAATTCTCCGGAAAACTTGCCCGCATTAACGACCAACAATCACCAGCCCCCCCTGCCCCTCCACCTTACATTGACTCTCGGGCGGCCTGAGTCGTACCATCCCCGGTCATCGCTTGCAGTCGTTAGGGCACCACGCGCCCCAATGCGCTCACCTCCGCACGAATGATTGAACCCGCCCTCGCATCCGCCAACAGCCGATAGAACCTTGATCGTTCCGCTAACCACCGCTTTGCCTTGCTTGGCGCATCATCCGGCGCTCGCGCCGCGCGCCCATATGGTCGGCGTCGCCGGAGCAGGTATGCAGGCGCTGGCCCAAGTACTGCTCGAACGCGGCTGGCGCATTTCCGGCACCGACGCAAATCCACCGCCTGCCTATTGGATGCGCGATTGGGATGTGCCCTTATTTGTAGGCCACGACGACCGACAGATCGCCGGTGACGAGCAACTGGTCATCTTCAGCGACGCCATACCGGCAGACAATGTCGAGCGACGTGCGGCGAGCCATCGCGGGCTGAGACAACAAAGCTATGCCCAGGTCGTTGGCGCCTTGATGACCGAGTGCCGGGGCATGGCCGTCGCCGGCACGCATGGCAAGAGCACAACCGCGGCGATGATCGCCCAAGTAATGAGCGGCGCGGGATTTGATCCTACCGTCATCTACGGCGCCGCACCGCTCGAAGGATCCAATGGCGGCCGGGCCGGCGATGGCGAGTGGATGGTGGCCGAGGCCTGCGAGTATCGCGCCAACTTTTGTCATCTGCGCCCGGAAATCGCGCTGGTACTGGGAATCGAACCTGACCATTTCGACTACTACGCCACACCGCTCGACCTGGAAGCTGCCTTTGCCCGGTTTCTAGGGCAAGTGGATCGCGACGGCGTGATCATTGCCAACGCCGATTGTCCCGTCACGAGGCGAGTGCTAACCGATACATCGGTACGGCTGGTCGCATTCGGATTTTCGCCCGACGCGGATTGGCGACCTGGCCGAATCGAACACGCGCTGGGACGGCACCGCTTCGACATTCAATTCCAGGGTCAGAATTTTGGGCGGGTTACGTTGCGCGTGGCCGGCCGTCATCAAGTTGCGAACGCCCTGGCCGCGGCGGCCGCCTGTCATGCGGCCGGTGTTGGGCACGACGAAATCGTAGACGGTCTAAACCAGTTCGCCGGGCTACGTCGCCGGTTGGAGCACGTGGCCACCGTCGCCGGTATCGAGGTACTCGACGACTACGCCCATCATCCGACCGAAATCCACGCCGCATTGGACGCTACAAAGTTGATGTATCCCGGCCGCCGGATCTGGTGCATCTTTCAGCCGCATCAGGTCTCGCGCACCGCGGCGCTGCTAGACGAATTCGCAGCCAGCCTGCACAATGCCGATCGGGTGGCCGTGACCGACGTATTTGTTGCCCGCGAAAATCCCGCGGTCGCCCCACGGGTCATGGCCGAGAATCTGGCTGAGCGCGTGCGGGTCCTGGGGGGCACGGCCTTGCCGGATTGCAATGCAGAGACGATCTTGAACAAAATAGCCGCCGCCGTGCGAGCGGGTGACGTTGTGATCACCCTGGGTGCCGGCGACATTCGGAAACGATGCGATGAGCTTGTTAACAGGATTCGAACCTATCGTGCGTCAGAGTGAGCCGCTCGCGCAACATACCTGGTTTCGCCTCGGCGGAGCCGCTGAGTACTTTGCCGAGCCGCGCACGACCGACGAGTTGCAGGCGCTGGTGCGCCGTTGTGCCGAGGAGGGGATTCAAATCCGCCTGCTCGGTGGCGGCTCGAACGTGCTGGTGCGCGACGAAGGTGTGCCTGGCATGGTAGTGAGCTTGTCCGAACAAGCCTTCGGAGCCATCGCCGCCAAAGGTCGCAAGATCACGGCCGGCGCCGGGGCAAAGCTGGGACATTTGATCTCGGTTGCGGTGCGCGAGGGATTGGCCGGCCTCGAGCCGCTCGTCGGTATTCCGGGCAGCGTTGGTGGCGCCCTGCACGGCAATGCGGGGAGCCGCGGCGGCGACATTGGCCAATGGACGTGTCGCGCCAGCGTGATGACCCGCAGCGGCGAGATTCTGGAACGCGACCGCGACGACCTGACATTCGCTTATCGCGAAAGCAGCCTCGACGAGCTCGCCATCCTGCAGGCCGAGTTCGAACTCGAGAAAGAAGACCCTGAAGAACTCACCAAACGGATGCAGAAGTACTGGATCGT
Organism: Pirellulales bacterium; assembly: GCA_036490175.1. NCBI lineage: Bacteria > Pseudomonadati > Planctomycetota > Planctomycetia > Pirellulales > Pirellulales bacterium. The sequence continues at coordinate 13,670 of DASXEJ010000356.1, forward strand.
GAAAAAGGCCAACCAGCCGCTAGGGCACCAGAGCGCAGGCTGCATTTTCAAGAATCCACGCGGTATGAGCGCCGGCATGCTGATCGACCAGGCCGCACTAAAAGGAAGCCGCATAGGCGGCGCGGAAGTAAGCGACGCCCATGCCAATTTTATTGTGGCCGATTCCTCGGCATCCAGTCACGACGTACTGCGACTGATCGATCTGGTGCGCAGCCGCGTCGCCGAACGACTAGGGGTCGAGTTGGAAACCGAGATCGAAATCTGGTGATCTGGCACTGGCCCCACAAAGGTGCCACGTACCGATAAACAGGAACAACTGGCGGAGCCAGTTACGCACACGCCCACCAAGAGTTGACATTTTTTCAGTGGTCTGCCGTCAAGGAGGATGGCGCGATGGTTCATGTTTCTACACAAGCGGGCTTGCGCGTGGTCGTGCTCGCCGGCGGTGATTCCCCCGAACGTCCGGTTAGTCTGGCAAGCGGTGAGCAAGTCGCCGCGGCGCTAGCCCAGGCTGGCCATCGGGCAGACATTTGCGATCCCGCGGCCGAGAGTCTCGAAGCGTTTCCCTGGACGGAATACGACGCCTGCTTTCTGGCGTTGCACGGCGGCGCCGGTGAGGACGGGCATGTACAACAACGCCTGGCGACGCTCGGCGTGCCGTTCACCGGCAGCGATGCGCGGGCCTCGCGACTGGCGATGTGCAAAAGCGCCAGCAAAGAGCGGCTTTTTCAAGTCGGTGTGCCGACGCAACCTTACGTTCTGTTGCACCAAGCCGACTCCGCGGCCGATATCGCCAGCAAGACTGCTTCGTTGCGGTTCCCGGTAATCGTCAAGCCCGATAGCCAAGGATCGAGCCTCGGTTTGGGAATTGCCCGCACCGGCGACGAGTTGCAATCAGCCGTCCGGGCGGCATTGGCAATCGATCCCTTCGTCATCGTCGAACCGTTCATCGTGGGACGCGAGTTCACGGTGGCTATTTTGGGTCGCCAGACTTTGCCGCTGCTCGAGATTGTCGCGCCGGCAGGCCTGTTCGATTACGAAGCGAAATACGAAAGCGCCATTACCGAATATCGGTTTGACACGGGTTTATTGCCGGAAACGGTCGCAGACATCGAGCACGCGGCGGTCGCGGCCGCCGAGGCACTGAATACGTCGGGCCTGGTGCGCGTCGACCTTATTCTCGATCGCATGGCCCGTCCTTGGATTCTCGAAGTAAACACGATTCCCGGCATGACGCCCCACAGCCTGGCGCCCAAGGCCGCGGCACGGGGAGGCATGAATCTGGCGGCGCTTTGCGAATGGATGTTGGAAGACTGCCTGGCCACAAGCGAGGTCCTGCAATGAGTCAGACCAAGAACGTCGAGGCCAAGAAACCGCCACCCGCACCTTCGTCCCCATTGCGCCAGCTGCTCCGAGCGCATGCCCGCCGGCTGGTTCTGGTGGCGCTATTGTGCGCCGCCACGGGGGGTGGAATCTATGCACTCTGGCGTTCGGTCGCGCACGACGTGCTGCACCATGACCAGTATCGGCTCACGCTCGATCAACTGACGATTACGGCCCCCCCTGCTTGGTTGCACACGACCGACGTTCGCGAGCAGGTCTTTCGCGAGGGTGGGCTTGCGAACAACGTCTGGCTGCACGACCCGCATCTGGCCGAACAGGTCAGCAAAACCTTTGAATTGCACCCCTGGGTCGCCAAAGTCAAAAGGGTGAGCGTGCGCGGCGCGAAAGTCGACGTCAATCTTGAGTACCGCCGGCCCGTCTGCATGGTCGAGGTCGCGCCCGGCCTGGTGCAGCCGGTCGACGTCGAAGGCGTCATCTTACCCCGCGATGATTTCACGCCAGCCGAAGCCCGACGCTACCCACGGCTGGCTGGCGTCACGCGTATGCCGGTCGGTCTGGTCGGCGAGCCATGGGGCGATTTGCACGTCGTCGGTGGTGCGGAGATTGCCGCCGCGCTGGCCGATTTTTGGGAACAGCTTCGATTGGACCATATCGGCGTGATCACCACCGGAACGCCGGAGATCCTCTTTGAACTGGCCGTCCGTAGCGGCACCAGCCATGCCGCCGACAAAATCACGTGGGGACACGCTCCTAGCACCAGCGAGCCGAACGAACCTGCCGTTGAGCAAAAGATTGCTCGGCTGAAGGTTTTTCTTGACGACGCCACGACCGACGCCGTTTCGGCAGGACGCCGTGATCTTGACCTCCGCCGTGAAGCCGCACCACACACGGCCATGAATCCGGACGATACCGGCACTGCCGTGCAGTAATACCACGATCTACGGTGCGCACGAAGCGGATACGCTAGCCGCCCGACGTCGCATCGCAGAGTTCGATGACATGCCGCTCGACGACGAGATCGGATGTAACGAGCTCTGATGTGCTGTCGCCGTCTTTGGCATGCGCTCGCGGTTGCCCTTTGCCGTCGCCGTGCAACAGCTCCTCGCGAACGATCGCCATTTCAGCCGGCGCCTCGATACCGATGCGGACGCTTCCTTGGGCCAATCGGACCACGGTGATCGTGACCTTCTCTCCCACGACGATCCGCTCGCCCACCTTCCTGGATAAGACAAGCATGAGTTGAGTCCCTTCGCAGTTGCTAGCCAAGTCGTCTTTGGAATGTAGTCACTGCCCAAAAATCCGTGGGCAAGACACAACGCGGCGATTCCTGGTTCGGCTCCCTCAAATACACCAAGCTGGCAGCGAAAGCATACCGATGCCAGCAACCCGGAGCAAGCGAAGTTTCTCGGCTTAAAAAGATCGCAGAATCCGTGCAATCTTGCGCGAAAATAAGAAGACTAGGGCGTCTGGCGAACGCCGAGTCGTTGGATACCTCTCACGGCAAAACATAAGCATTCTGTCGAGGCATCTACCTCGCCCTGAAGGCATCATTGGCCGCAGCCACGCTGGCCCCATGCTCGAATTTGACCCCCTGCTCGGCCAGCAGTTGCTCGAGAGCGCCTAGCAGCACGAGCACGTTATTGGCGCGCGAGGCGTGCCCCATCAAGCCGATGCGCCACGCGCGTCCCTTGAAGTCGCCCAATCCGCCGCCGATCTCGATGCCGAATCGGTTCAACAGACCGTTCCGCACCGTCACGTCGTTGACTCCCTCAGGAATCCAAACGGCGTTGAGCATCGGCAATTGGTGCCCTTCGGCACTTGCGTATCGGATCCCGATGGCCGCCAGCCCCGCCTTGAGCGCGCGATGATTCAGCATGTGCCGGGCGTGGCAGGCTTCGAGCCCTTCTTCCAGCACCAACCGCAGAGCCTCGTACAGGGCGTACGTCATGTTGATCGGCGCCGTGTGATGATAGACCCGCTCCTCACCCCAATACTTCGCCAACATCGACACGTCGAGATACCAACTCTGTACTTTCGTCTTGCGAGCAAGCACGACATCCATCGCCCGCTGGCTGAACGTCACCGGCGCGAGGCCGGGCGGACAGCTCAAGCATTTCTGCGTTCCGGAATACAGAGCGTCGATTTCCCACCTATCGACCTCGACCGGAATGCCGCCCAAGGCCGTCACCGCGTCGACCAATAACAGGGCGCCGGCGTCGTGCACGAGGCGTGAGATTTCTTCGATCGGCTGCCAGGCGCCCGTCGAGGTTTCGGCCATGACAATGCCGACGACCTTTGGCTTCGCCTTGGCGAGGGCGTCTTTCAAGTCGGCCGGGCTGAAAACCTCGCCCCAGGGGCGGTCCACCCGCGTGACGCGCGCTCCGGCGCGCTCGGCCACGTCGAACATGCGCCCCCCGAAGACGCCGTTGACGCATACCACCATCGAGTCACCGGGCTCGATCAGGTTCACGACCGTCGCTTCCATGCCGGCGCTACCAGTGGCGCTGACGGCCATCGTCATGCGGTTGGTGGTGCGCATCACTTTGCGCAACATCTGCTGCATGTGGTTCATCAGCTCTAGGTAATACGGATCCAGATGGCCAACCGTGCTGGCCGACAGCGCGCTTAAAACGCGCGGCGGGATTTCGCTGGGACCTGGCCCCATCAAGAGACGCACTGGGGGCTTCAGTTCGGGGGCCACGGCATCGCAGGCAACAACATTGTCAGACATAAGGATTAACCAGCAAGTGAGGAGTAAAACATCAGGCGTCAGCTGGCGGCTTTTCCTGCACCAGCGCGCTAATTTGCTTGAACGGCATCGTGCCGGAACGCTCGCACCATTCGAACAGCGCTGCTTCGGTCGTCGTCAGTGTGGCCCCGGCCGAATCCATGCGTCGCAGTGCGATCTGGTAATCGATATCGTGTCGAGCGCCGATTGCATCCACGGCCAGATAAACCCTGTATCCGGCTGCCAGCAGATCGAAGGCCGTTTGTTGAATGCACACGTGCGCTTCGATGCCGACCAACAAGACGCGACAGATATCCTTCGCCTTCCAACTCGCCATGATTTCGGTGCAGGCACAGCAGCTGAAATCCGTCTTGGCCGCGATGGGCCCCAGTCGCTCGACCAGTTCCGGCACGGTGGGGCCGAGCCCCATGGGATATTGCTCGGTGGCGGCAATCGAAACGCCCAGCGCTTTCGCGCCGTCGATCAGACGGCGAATGTTCCAGATAATGCGACGATGCCCTGGCACGAGCGTGATAAGTTTTCCTTGTACGTCGACGACCAATAGCGCCGTGTCGGCGGCCGACATCAATTCGGGACTGCGCGCCAACGACGATATCGATGTAGTCGATGAATTCTCGTTCATAACGAGCAGCTTAACGCATCGCATTGCAACGGGCTAGCCGCGCGGCAGTGCGGCGTTGTTGGCCCTGGTGCGACCTCGCGCTTTTGGCGAGAATGACAGGCACGCTCTCGCCGCGCGACCGATTGTCGAGCCGCCACACCACGGACACGCATGATGAAAACACGATCGACGACGATCCTTACCGTCAGGCATCGCGGCCATGTGGCCATCGGTGGCGACGGGCAGGTTACGCTCGGCACCGTCATCATGAAGGGAGACGCGGTCAAGATCCGTCGCCTTTTGGAAGGCAAGGTCATCACTGGCTTCGCCGGCAGCAGCGCCGACGCCTTCGCGCTGTTAGAACGCTTCGAGGCCAAGCTCAAGGACTACCCGTCGAATGTCCCCCGGGCCGCCACGGAACTGGCCAAGGACTGGCGCACGGACAGGGCCTTGCGCCGGCTCGAGGCACTGCTGGCCGTTGTCGACTCGCGCAATACGCTGCTCGTAACCGGCAATGGCGACGTAATTCAGCCGACCGATGGCGTACTGGGCATTGGTTCGGGAGGGAGCTACGCGGTGGCCGCGGCACGCGCGCTGGTCGCGCATAGCGACCTTTCGGCCGAGCAGATCGTGCGTGCAGCACTCGAAATCGCCGCCAGCATCGATATTTACACAAACGAGAACATCACGGTGGAGGTGCTCGCGTGCACGACCTGACCCCTCGCGAGATCGTTGCCGAGTTGGATCGGCACATCGTCGGACAGGCCGATGCCAAGCGGGCCGTGGCCGTGGCTATTCGCAATCGTTGGCGCCGCCAACGGCTGGGCGACGATATGCGCGCCGAGGTCGCGCCGAAGAATATCCTGATGATCGGCCCCACTGGCGTGGGCAAGACCGAGATCGCGCGCCGCCTGGCGAAGCTGACCGGCGCGCCGTTCATCAAAGTCGAAGCGACCAAGTACACCGAAGTCGGCTACTACGGTCGCGACGTCGAAAGCATGGTCCGCGAACTGGTCGAAAACGCCATTGGCTTGGTGCGCGAGTCGGAAAGGGCCAAGGTCGAGCAGGAAGCCCGTCGTCGTGCCGAAGAGCGACTCTTGGATATGCTAGCCCCTCCGCCGGTGAGCTACGAAATCGGCACCGACAGCCCCGACTCGCCCGAGCGCTACGAGCGGACGCGAAAAAAAATGCAAGACATGCTGGCCGCCGGTGCCCTCGACGAACGCAAGGTCGAGCTCACCGTCGAGCAAAAGAGCATGCCCATGATGTTCACTGGCATGGGCATGGAGCAGATGGATATGGACCTGCAGGGCATGTTCGAGAAAATCCTGCCCAAGCAATCATCGCGGCGCGAGGTCTCTGTCGCCGAAGCCCGGCGGGTACTGTTCGAACAGGAATGCGAGGCACTGATCAATCAAGAAAAGGTGAACGCCGCGGCGATCAAACTGGCCGAAAATCTGGGAATTATCTTTCTCGACGAAGTCGACAAGGTTGTCGCCAGTGAAAACACCAAGGGAGCCGATGTCTCGCGACAGGGCGTACAACGCGACTTGCTGCCGATCGTCGAGGGAACCACGGTGCAGACGAAATATGGCTACGTCACCACGGATCATGTGCTGTTCATCGCCGCTGGGGCTTTTCACCGTGCCAGCCCCAGCGATTTGATGCCCGAGTTGCAGGGCCGGTTCCCGATTCGCGTGGAGCTGACAGACCTGACCAAAGATGATTTTGTCCGCATCCTGACCGAGCCCAAGAACGCGCTCACCAAGCAATACACGGCGCTCTTATCCACCGAAGGGGTAACGCTGGAGTTTGCTCCAGACGCCGTCGAATTGCTGGCCGACTATGCCTTTAAGGTGAATCAGTCGACACAGAACATCGGCGCTCGTCGCCTATACACAATTATGGAACGGCTGCTCGAACAGCTGAACTTCGAAGCTTCCGAGATGCGTTCTGGAAGCGTGCTGGTCAATGCCGCGTACGTCCGTGAAAAGCTGGACGAAATCACGCAGGACGAAGACCTTAGCCACTTCATCCTCTGAGAGCGATTCTCTAGCAGCACCGTCCGGCGCCCGGAAATCCTGGCGCTTGCTGAACGATTACTCCATCGCTCAGTCGCGCAATCGATGATCACCGCGGCCGACGCTTCTGCTCAGCCGCGCGCTTGTTACGCGTCTGCTGCTCTCGCGCCAATTGTCCGGGCCGTTGCCCTAATAGCGGTAGTGCCAGGATGGCGGCGACTGCTGCAGCTTGCTGCGAAATGCGCGCGTCGTTAGCAGGTTCTGCCGCCACGGCCGGCTGCGGCGAATCATTCGACGATGCGGTTGCATCACCCTGCAGCAGGACTTCCCCCTCCGCATCAAACGCGTCGAGTTCGGGCGTCCACCAGGCCTCGGGCGAGGCCCAGAACGAATCCAAACGGCTCGAGTCATTCACAGCCGCGCCGCCGGAGCGCTGGATCTGGCTGGAGTCATTGCGCGAATCGGCACCTCGGTTGTCGTCGAAGGTCTCGAACCTGCCAGCCGGCTGCACTTCGCCCCTGTCGGACGGCTGTCCCTGGTCCGACTGGCCTCCCCCGCTCGAACCGCCATAGCGCGCCAGTTCCAGTTCCATACCATCAATATTGTGCGGAATGCCCGAATCGAATCCGATCACCATGTCGACAATCCCAGCAGCCAAGTGTCCGGCCGCGCCCGCGTCGATCGACGGCGATCCGGCAGGAATCATGCCGGCCAATTGTTGCAGCGCCGCGGGTTGCGCCGGCAGTCCGCCTGGTTGTGTGGATCCGAACGGCGTTAGGGACAACGATCCGTTGGCGTTAAAACCCGTGTCGATCGCCACACCCAGCGCGAACGGCCCCAGTTCGACGCCCGAGGACGTGTACAGGTCGAAGCCGGTCAAGCCGGCCTGCACGGTGACCGCGACGGATTCCGTCGCGCTCAGCCCTTGGCCGCCGACTTCGGTGGCGCGTACGGGAATGTTCGTCGTGCCGGTTGCAAAGTTGGCCGGGACACTCCAGGTGATTAATCCCGTCTGCGGATTGATCACAGCCCCCTGCGGCGCGCCAGGATCAAGACTATAGACAAGTTGTTGCGCGGGGAGGTCCGGGTCTTGGGCCGTCACTTGGATTTGGGACGAGGTCCCGGTTTTCACCGTGATCGCGCCTGGCGGGGTGAACACCGGAGGCGAATCGACTTCGTTCACCGTCACCTGAAACGATTCGGTGGCCGCCAAGCCGCTATCGCCGGTCGCCTTCAGCAGAATCGTGTAAACGCCAGGTCCCTGTGCTTCGCTCGGCGTCCAGGTGAACACGCCATCAGTGGTCACCAGCGTACCAGGCCCGGGCGACGTGCCCGTCGAGGCAACCGCGGCTCCTGCCGGCGCAGCCCCGGCAATGCTCAACGTCACCTGACCAGGATCCGTGATCGAGTAGGGGACCGAGAGCGTTGTCTGCTCATCGACCGTTTGATCCGGAATCGGCGCGAACACTGGGGGCGCTGTAACCAGGATATTGATGGGGCCCGAGGAAGCCGTCTGCCCACTGGCATCGCTAACATTGATTGTGATCTGGTGCAGACCCGCGGCATCGGCGGCCGTGGGAGTCCAAGTGAACTGACCGGTCTGCGGATCAATGGTCGCATCCTGCGGCGCTCCTTGCGCCAGGCTATATGTCAGCGGCGTGTCGATGCTGGTTACAGTGGGAGAGATGACCAGTGTGTCGCCCTGGTTCACCGATTGATCCGCGATGGCAGCAAACTGCGGTGGCCCGTCGACGCCGACAGAAAGCGTCTTTTGCGATGTATTGCCGGCCGGATCCGTGACGACGACCGTGACCTGTTGGAATCCAACTTGCCCGCTGGTAGGTGCCCATGTCAAAACGCCCGAACCGGGACCAATCTGCAAACCCGAGGGGGCCGACCCTAGGCTGAACAGGGCCCCGTTATCATTGCTCGTAACGGTCGAGGCGTAGGGCGCGCCGACAGTGGCATCGGGCAGCATGCCCGAGGTGATTTGCGGGGCCGTGGTATCGATGACCACACTTGCCGCGGCCGATTGTGGACTGGCAAAACCCGCCAACGTTTGCATCGCGGCGATTGCATGCGTCCCTTCCGACAGCGGCACCGAATTCGTGATCGTCACGCTGGATCCGTTGGCCGTCGCCGAGCCAATTACGGCGTTGTTATGGTTGGTGTCGATCAGTTGCACCGTTGCACCGGATTGTACGCCCGAGACCGTCAATCCGAGCGTGGTCAGATTCGTCAGTTGATCCGAGTGGCTGGCGCCGCTGTCGAATTGCGACGGGAGGACAGGCGCCAAGGGCGCGGCAAGCGTCAACGTCATGCCGAAATTGGCGCTGCCGGACGCTTGACCGTTGGTCACCGTCACGGATTGAGACGCGGGCGTCGTCAGGGTCCAATTCGGCGGCGGCAGCGCGCGGATTACCGCGGTGCCATCGGGCACATTCTGCAATGTGTATTGGCCGCTGGCGTTGGTCGCCGTCGAGGTCTCACCCGGATCGAGTTGTCCATTGTTGTTGGAGTCGAGATAAACGGTAACATTTGGCGCGCCTTGGTCGCCGGCGTCTTGCGTCCCGTTATCATTCAGGTCGCCATAAACCGTACCGCCGACGGTGGGAACCGTGACGTTGACGCTATTCAGGATCACCAGATTATTGATCGTGATAGGCGCTGGCGACGCCAGGTTGAAATTCGAAAGGGGCGTCGACGCCAGGCTTGCCACGGTCGACTGGTCGGCAGATGACAGATTGTCATACACGTTGCTGATGTAGCCCGACGTGTCGGACCCCGCCAGATCATTCAAGGTCGACAGCTGATCAATCTGCGTGACGATGCTCAGGCCGTTGCCGAGCAGTTGACCGAACACGGCGTAGCCCACTCCCTGCTGCTGCGCGGGGCTGAGCGCCGTGGAATTATCGCTGACGTTGAAGAACCACTCACTGGTGCCGCTGTCGGCGACAGGCGTGCCATTGCTGTCGCTGGTCAGCGCCATGGCGAGCGTACCCGGCGAATCAGGCAAGGTTGAGGAATACTCGTTCGGAAGTGAGCTCTGATGGCTCGTGTCGATATGGGTCGGTCCGTTGACCGGAGAATAGATTGAAAAGGGGGCGCCGGCCGCGCTGAAGCCGCCTCCCTGCACAATCTGAAACGCCGACGCCGTAGCGCTGGCGGCGTCGTCGACGATGCGATGAAAGAACGTATTGTCGTATGCGCCGCTGTTGACGTAATTCAGAAAGTTCGCCACCGTCTGTGGCGCGGCGCTATTGAAGAGCTCGACCTGAAACGATTCTGGCTGACCAGCCACAGTCACATTGAACGTGACCACAGTATCACCGGGGGTCACCGACAACATCAACCGCGCATCGAGCGGCTCGAACCGCAGCATGCGGTGGTGCAAAGCACTGCGGTGCCAATCGTGGCGGTGCCGGTCCTGATGGTGCACACTCGTATGAGTTGCACTGGGTAATCGTCTTCGATAGTTCTGCATAACAAGGGGCGCTCGTCGCGATCGTCAAAGCGCGATTATCAAAACAATGTTGGCCCGGCGCCGCCCGAAACGCGCGCTAGGACGGCACCGAGCGATGTCATCCCCACACTCCAGTAGACTCGACGGCAGCATCCATAGCAATCAAAAACGAGCTCCCTTTCTCGTCCCCTTGTAGACATGTTCGAATACCGCCAGACATCACGGTACTTGCCGCGGCGGACCACCATACTGAGCCCTTGTTGATCTCGGCAAAGTGGGTAGTCGCTAATGGCAAATCTGAAGATTTTGCAACACCGAAGGTAGCGACCAGTTCGGCGACGCTCGCGAACGCCCGGCTTGCGTCAGTTGGCTCTCTGCGCGCGCCAGGCGCGGAGTTCGCCAATCACGGGCTCGTACGTCGCGCCGATGGCCGTGATCGTGAAGCGACGCGAGCTTGCGCCGGTTTCATCGATCGCGATTTGCAATCGCGAGTCCGGCAAGCACCGGGCAATGCGCTCGGCCCATTCGATGAATACGATCGCATCGCTCGCGAAGAGTTCTTCTCCGCCTAGCGCCAAAAACTCGTCCTCGTCGCGCATGCGGTAAGCATCCACATGCACGATGCGGCGCGTGCCCTGGTATTCTTGCACTAGCACAAACGTCGGACTCACAGGTACGCCAGCTGCCACGCCACTGGCTGCGGCGATGGCTTGCACCAATCGCGTTTTGCCGGCACCCAATGTCCCTTGCAGAGCAACCATTGTGCCGTCGGGCAAACTCTCGGCCAGCGCGCAACCCAACGCCACGGTCGCTGCTTCGTCTGGGGCGTCGATCACAACCTGCTGCATGGTAGTACGCAAGAGTCGAGGGTCCAGATTTAATGTTGAAAGCCGTGCGGGACCAGCGGCGTTTGCTTGCCGTCTACGTCAAGCTGCCACAAACCTGCGGCCTCGACGAACTCGCCGATGGCCGTCAGCGGCACGCCTAGCGGCTGGTCCGCCAGCATCCGCCGCGCCGACCCCGGTGGCACTGCTAATACCAGCTCGAAGTCCTCGCCATCACCCAGGGCGTGCGCCAGCGGCGCTACGCCATCGCGCCGCGCAAGCTCTTCAGCGGCCGGGTTGATCGGTATCGCATCCAGCCGCAATTGTGCGCCGCAGCCACTTTCGGCCGCCAGCCGCGACAAGTCGAGCGACAGTCCGTCGCTTACGTCGATCCCTGCATGTAGATCATAACGGTCGTGCAGTAGCAGGGCTTCGCGTACGCGCGGTTCAAAGTCAAATTGATGCCCAAGAATGCTGCCGCCGAACGAACCGGTGACAATGACCACGTCCCCCGGTTTGGCCCCCTTACGACGTAATGGCCCTCGTAGCGTGGGCTCGCCCAGGATTGTCACGCTGATCACCAGCGGACCATCCCAACTGTTTGTATCTCCTCCGGCAAAAGCCACGTCGAACTGCTCGGCCAGCGGAATCATCCCTTCGGCCAACTCCTGGGCCAGTCGCAAGCCGTCGGTGCGGGGCAATACCACTCCCACGACCACGGCCAGCGGCCGCCCGGCCATGGCGGCCATGTCGCTGAGATTCACCGCCAGGGCCTTGCGGCCGATGCGCCGCGCATCGACTTCGTCGACACGAAAATCGACACCGTCGGTCAACACATCCACCGAAACGAGCAGTTTGCCACCGGACGCCATCTGCACCAGTGCTGCATCGTCTCCGACGCCGACAGCTAGCCGCTCGTGTCGCGGCAAGCGATCTCGCAACCAGGCGATGAATTCGGATTCCATACGCGGTGCAAACGGAGACCAGTGGGAGAAATGGCGCACGGCCAATGGACAAACAAAGATGCGATCGCACCGCCATGAACATTCGAGCAGCGTGAGCGCCGGCAGCCCATTATGAGTCAGAAGCGACCAATCACCAAGCGGCGCGGAGGAGATTGCGTGCTTCCCGTGCTACAGAAGCGATTGATATCGCCTGATGAGGGAATGTGTCATCCGGCCGCCTGGCCACCGGCGTTTGCCGCTGCCATGTCGAGTGTAACACGGCTCGTGCCAGGCTGCGGTCTAAGGAATGCGCCGCTGGGCAACGGTCAGCTGACCCGACAGCGTCTCGTTGCCGCGAACGATATAGAATTTCAGTGGCTCCAACCGACTGAATTCCGGACGTGCCAACACATAGGACACGTGGTCCATCTTGGTGGTCTCCCACTTGTGCATGCCGACCAGAATGTCGCCGCGACGAATCCCCTGCCGCGCGGCGGGACTATCTGCCCGAACTGCCGATACGTTCAACCCGCCGCGATAGCGGGTCCCCAAGCGACTGAACTGCGATTCCGGCATGGGCGACAATTTCATGCCCAACAGCTCCCAGGCTGAGTCATCCGTTCGCTGACGTTCCGGCAGCGTGGCCAGCGCGAGTTTAAACTCCAACGGCTGCTGATTACGCTCTAAATTCAACGGCACCTCGTCCCCTGCTTTATGCTCCAACAGAGCCCGCTCGAGATCAACCTGTCGCGCAACCGTATGGCCATCGACACTCTTGATCAGATCTCCGGACTGCAAACCCAGGGTAGCCGCGGGGCTGTCGTCGTCGACTTCCGCGATCAGCAGGCCGCCTTCGTGCGGTTTCGCTACCACGCCATGCCAGGTTTTCTTCAGTCGCCGTGTGCTCAACAGGTCGGCCGCGATCGTCATCACGTTATCGACCGGGATCGTAAACCCGATCAACTGGGCGCCCGCGCGAACGGCCACGTTCACCCCGATCATCTCTCCATCGATATTCAACAGCGGTCCGCCGGAGTTGCCGGGGTTGATCGCGGCATCGGTCTGGATGAGATCGTCGTAGCCTTGCATATCGCTTACCTGGACCGAGCGGTGCAGTGCGCTGATGATGCCGTGCGTGACAGTATGCGAGTAGCCATAGGCGTTACCCACGGCGATCACGGTTTCGCCAATCATCAGGTCGGCGGAAGAACCGATGGGTATCACGGTCAGTGGCCGACCGGTGTCGATCCGAATGATTGCCAGGTCGGTCGCAGGGTCGCTGGAGAGTAACTTCGCGATGTACGTCGTCTCGTCGGACATTGTCACCTGGATCTTCGGCACCCCATCCACCACGTGATGGTTCGTGACGATATAGCCACGCTCGTCTATGACGACGCCGGTTCCCATGCCGTTCACGCGGCGCAGATTCTCGGGCTGGCCGGCCTTGGTATCGTCGACCGGAACACTTTTTTCGCCGTGAATGTTCACGATCGCAGCGCGAGCGCGGTTCACCGCTTGGACAATCGGCGAACGACGGGCATCCGTGGCAGAGGCCGAGGTCGCTTGGCCAAGGAGCAATGCCCCGACCAGTCCAACCCCAAGCACGCGCACAGGCCAGCACGAGCGAGAAAATCGATGATGCATGGAAAGTCGATCGTGGGTCAGGAGGCGGTTAAGGCGCGGGCCGCGGACGGCTCCAGGGGCGCTTCAGCTCAGCCGCTGTCGGGATGGCGGTGAACCTATGGAAGCTAAATCGGAACGACCGCTAACTTCGCTCCAGGTGGGCAGGCCGCAACCACTACACTCTTCCTAGTCTCGCGCGGCCAACGTCGCCGCGACGTCCTTGACGGCCCGCGAAGCCACAATCTCACCCGAGAATGCCTGTCCCACCCCCTAATTCGCAGGCATAAGCAGGCGTAAATGGTTGACAGGCAGCGCGGCGCTCAATTAGACTCCTCCGTTTTACTTAAGCGTTTATCTGCCGACGGGTTGTGATGGGCATGCCGACTCCCAGGTCGGGTGCGCAACGGCGGAACTCGTCGAGGTTTTCCCCAGGCTGGGGGCCATACTTCAGCCGGGATTATGCTGGCTGACAGCATGAATCTGTCGGTAGGGTGATGGCCGTCGAGGATGGGCCATGCCAGTATGGAGAGGGCGAGCACGCCGCCACCATGGTGCGGCCCACGGGTCCAGACCACCAACGACGGTGGCCAACATGAGCTTGGAGGGGTAAGCACAGTTGCCGGCCGCAACGCTGCCGTGCGACTGGCGATTGCGGGACCGGGAAGGCTCCCCTTGTACAAAAAGCGAAGATGTCTAGATTAACCGTTTCTTAATCTTTTTTTCTTTTCGGTCGCGCATGTGGCCCGACCGACTCGCAGGCGTGAGGGGACCGTGAAGAAAATCTTGACATGGGTTGCGACCGTGGCTGCCGCCGGGGCACGTTTCGGCCACGGCCAGCCTATCGAGCCCTCCTGAGTTGGGGATCCCCCGCAACGTTTCGAGTGTACGTCCTGGAATTTGGTAACAGTGTCGCCGTGTTGAGTTGCGGCGCCGTTTGATCGCACATAACCGAACACGTCCAAGTCAATCACAGTACCGGAGACAAGCCGTGACATCGTTTCGCATTTTACCCACAATCGCGATTCGCCTGCTTCTCGCCTCGGCGGCGATATTCCTGTTGGGCTCGACTGCAATGGCGGGCGAAGCCGATTTGGCAATTCCCGATTTGAGCTTAGGTAGCTTCACGATTGCTGGGCAAAAGATCGACGCCTGGAGCCTGCTGTTTTACGGATCGTTCGTCATCGTGGGCACGCTAGGAATTAGTTTGTTCCTGCGGAGCCAAATCAAGAATCTACCCGCGCACGAATCGATGCTGGGTATCTCCGAGATCATCTTTCAGACCTGCAAGACCTACCTGATTCAGCAGGGCAAGTTTTTGATGATGCTATTCGCCATCATCTCGGTGGCAATGATGTATTATTTCGTGGGCTTGCAGCATAAAACCGTCGGGACCGCGCTCACGGTGCTGGCCTTCGCCCTGGTCGGCATCGTGGGATCGTACTGGGTGGCCTGGTACGGAATCCGTGTCAATACGTACGCTAACTCCCGCACCGCGTTCGCGTCGTTGCGTGGCGAGCCGTGGGATGTGGTGAGCATTCCGCTTCGTGCCGGCATGTCGATCGGATTGTTCTTGATCTCGCTTGAACTTGTGATGATGGTCATCATCTTGTTGTTCGTGCCGCGCGAAATCGTCGGCATCTGCTTCTTGGGATTTGCCATCGGCGAGTCGCTGGGGGCCTCGGCACTGCGAATCGCCGGCGGTATTTTCACCAAGATCGCCGACATCGGTGCTGACTTGATGAAAATCGTCTTCAACGTCAAGGAAGACGATCCGCGTAACCCGGGCGTGATCGCGGACTGCACCGGCGACAACGCCGGTGACTCAGTCGGTCCGACGGCCGACGGTTTCGAGACCTATGGCGTAACGGGCGTGGCCTTGATTTCGTTCATTGTGCTCGCCATTCCCGAGGAACGCTCAGACCTGCAGGCCAAGTTGATTGTCTGGATTTTTGCCATGCGGTTCTTGATGGACTTCATGTCGGGCGTGTCGTACTTCATTAATCAGACGATTTCCGAGAAGCAATACCGCGGTCTCAAGGAATTCGACTTCGAAGTGCCGCTGACGCGTTTGATCTGGATTGCCGCCACGCTGTGCATTAGCACCTCGTTCTTCATGAGCTGGCTGTTGATCGGTGATCTGGTCGTGGCTGATAAAGCCATGCCCTCGCTATGGTGGCAGTTGGCCTCGATCATTAGCTGCGGCACGTTGGCCGCGGTGCTGATTCCTGAGTTCACCAAGGTCTTTACCAGCTCGCATTCCAAGCACGTGCACGAAATCGTCACCGCCTCGCGTGAAGGTGGCGCCTCGTTGACGATCCTCTCCGGCATGGTCGCCGGTTACTTCAGCGCGTTCTGGATGGGTCTGCTGATTGCCGGCCTGATGGGAGGCGCTTTCTTCGTTAGCCAGCAAGGCCTGGATAGCATTATGCAGGTGGCGCTGTTTGGTGCTGACGCGCCGCTGGTGGGCGTTGGATCGATTTTCGCATTCGGCCTCGTGGCCTTCGGCTTCCTCTGCATGGGGCCGGTCACGATCGCCGTCGATAGCTACGGCCCGGTGACCGACAACGCTCAATCGGTTTTCGAGTTGTCACAGATCGAATCGATCCCCGGCATCAAGGAAAAGATTAAAACACAGTTCGGCTTTGTGCCCGACTTCGAAGGGGGTAAGCACTACCTCGAGGCCAACGACTCGGCGGGAAATACGTTTAAAGCGACGGCCAAGCCGGTGCTTATCGGGACGGCCGTCGTGGGCGCTACCACGATGATTTTCTCGATCATCCTGATGCTGGGTAAGGCCGGCCTGCTGCACATCAGCCTGACCGACGCCCCGGTGCTGCTCGGCTTTATCTGCGGTGGCACCGTAATCTTCTGGTTCTCGGGTGCCTCGATGCAGGCGGTCACGACCGGTGCCTATCGAGCCGTCGAGTTCATCAAGCAAAACCTCGATCTCAATAAGACCGAGGCCGACATCGAAGATTCCAAGACGGTCGTGCGTATCTGCACGCAGTACGCCCAGAGCGGCATGTGGAATATCTTCATCGCTCTGATGTCGATCACGCTGGCCTTCGCCTTCTTCGATCCGAACTTCTTCGTCGCCTATTTAATCTCGATCGCGGTCTTCGGTCTGTTCCAAGCCATCTCGATGGCCAACACGGGCGGCTCGTGGGATAACGCCAAAAAATACGTCGAGGTCGACCTTCGTGAGAAGGGCACACCGCTGCACGCTGCAACGGTTGTGGGCGACACCGTGGGCGATCCGTTCAAGGACACCACTTCGGTGGCATTGAATCCGATCATCAAGTTCTCGACGCTATTCGGCTTGCTGGCTGTCGAGATCGCTGTCGAGATGAAGGAAGCGGCGCATTTGAAAGAGACCCAGGACTACACGCCGATTGTCGGAGTTGTCTTTCTGGTGATCGCCTTGGTCTTCGTCTGGCGTTCGTTCTACGCCATGCGAATTCCGCAGAAGCCTGGCACCGCGCATTAGTCCTGATAGCACGGGCGAGTCGATGCGATTCACCCGTCAAGTGCTGTTGGAATTCCAAGGCGGCCGGTCACAAATGTGGTCGGCCGCCTTTTTGTTGCGCCGTCGCCGTTTGAACCTGCAATGCGAGCTGCCTACGCGTCATGCCAGTGCCGCGGCGATTTCGGCTGTGCCAGGCTACAGTCAGCGTCTACCCTGCGCGGGCGCAACTGCCTGCCAACCCTCAGGCGATATCAGCTGCATTGCGTGGGGCTATTGCTCGTCGTGCGGAAAGACTAACTTCAACGATTGCATCAGCAGGAATAGCCCGAGAATGATCAGGATCAGATACGGCGCGTAACCGAAAAAGGCGTTGCCCGTTAGCTTCGCCAAAGTGGCGCCAATCACCAGTACCATCAACGAGGCCACGAGTAGCCCGCAGCCCAACGACGTCATCGTCCCTTTGAAGGTGCCGTGTTCCGAGTGCTCCTCGTCATGCAGTTCGATCGTACGGCCTTTGGCCAGGCTGCGGGTAATGGCCTCGGTCAATTCCACGTCGCGACAGGCGTCGGGCCAACTGGGGACTGGCATCTGGCCGGCCATGGCGCGCTCCAGCTCGGCCACTGCGGCAGCCGCCGGGCTCCAGGCCGGAAACGCTTCCTGCGAGGACTTGCCGCCAACGATCAGTTGCAGCGTTGTCGGTTGACCGGCGTCGACCAGTTCCAACGTTGCCTTGCCTGCCGCGCCGCGTAATGTAATCTTGGCACCCGCCTCGTGCTCTATCGCCCCCACGCTCCAGCGCACCAGGATGCCCGTCTCGCCTGTAAGTTGCACTCCCAAATTGCCGTACTGCGCTTCTTCCTTGCCGCCGGGAGCGAGCGCTGAAATGCTCGTCAGGTCGCCCGCTAACCCACGCAACAATTCGACGTCGCGGGCAAACTGCCTTTGCACGAGGGGCTGCGTGCGCTCGGACATCGCGCGTTCCATCACCACTTGCTCGGTGACACCGATTTCCGAAGTCGCTCCCGACGCCATCAACGCGGCCAGCCGTTGCACCCCCGCGTGCCAACGGTAGGGAACGTACGGGACCATCGCGCAGTTACTTTCGCGGCGAATCATATCGAGCTCGTAACTGATGAGCATCGAATCATCGATGGGATGAACGAGCAACAACGGCACTCCCGCCTGAACCAATTTGCGCAATTGATCGGCGCGTTCGTCCGCGTTCGCGCCGCGCGACACGATCACCGCATCGGCCGTCGAGCCTGCCAACAACGTTTCCCAGAATGTCGATATCTGGATCTTGGGGGCGAACGATTTGAGAGTGGCGACGGCCGCATCCGCTTCGCACGCCCAGACGAGCTCGTGTACCCGACTGCCTGCGACCCATTGGGCCAACTCCAGCGAATCGGCGTCGACACCGAGCAATGCGAATCTCATAAGGCGGTTCAGCGGCTGTTGACCGATAGGCGGGGCTTGTCACAACTAACGACTTCTGGCGCTCATTGTACCACGTCGCCCCCGGCGCCAAATCACACGACGGCCGTACTGGACGGTCACCCGCTAACCGACCTTTTTGGCCCTGGCGACCGTCGAGAACTTCTCATGGACCGCGACCAGCGCATTCAACGCAGTAGATTCGCGCAAATGCGCGAAGAGGACGTCATCAGGTCGTCTGTCACCAAGCCGAGGGCCTCGCGCAGCGCGTTACCCGCGCGAAACACCGAGGGCCCGCGGCATGCAACCGTAAAGATCGACGGGCCACGTGATCGGCGATTTGGCGGAGCAGCCAATCGACGGCGGGCATTTGTCCTGGGCGCGACGGAACGACCCTAATCGGCCTGCAAAACATCCGTGCCTCTGATCGTGTCGCTGTCCTTGGCTGGCTGCAAGATTACCACCGACTCGGGAAACGCCTTGCCATAAGCGAGCATATCCTCGGATGAAAACTTGTCGGCTGGCAATCGGATCACGTAGGTCGGTTCACTCTCCCATCGTGACCAGACGGTTCGCAACGACAAGTCGAGACTTCGTCCATTTGCTCTGAATGTCACGCCATCCGCGTGGCGCAGACGTTCACGATCCTTGAATTGCGACTGTGCCACCGCAGCGACTCCGCCCAGCGCCATTGCCGTGGTGAGCAAGATTGCGCAACCGACTTTTAACCACGGACCGCGGAGACCGCGCGACGCGCCTGCGTTCACTTCGCGGCGAACAATGCCTAGATCACAGAAATCGAGCGGCCCGTCGTCGTAATCGACATCGCAGCGAATTCTGCGCGGCGTGCCGGCTGCAAAGGTATCGCCCCACAAAGCGCTACCTCCGAAGGAGCTGTCATTGACGGCGCTGCTTGCAATGGCGCCGTTTCTAAAAGCCCGATCGCGGGTTTGATCCCGGGATGCACGAGCTATGTACGATCCGTCTGCCGAGGCGCGATCGCGCCCTTCGATGCCGCTTCTCATTGTTGCTCCACTAAAACGGAGTTCCGGGTCCGTCTATGAAAGTAAAGTTTACCGCTTTGGACACGATCGCAGTAGTCTCGGTTCGGTGTATTTATCGAAATCTAATAATGCACCACGACAAGTGACGCGCGCACGGCGCAAGAATCGCGCTGACTTATGCTGTGAGCAGCGGGAGCGACAAATACGCAGAAACGACTAGACGTGTCGCACAAATTTGCGAGACGCAATGCAAAGTAGTTAGCGCCTCCAAACGTTTGATAACTAACCATGTCGTCGACATTCGCGCGCCGCGCACTCGTTTCGACGACGAGATGTCGCTGGGTCTGCCATGCTGCGCCACGCGCTCTCAATGCAACAGTCGTTGATGCAGCGTGTCGAAAGCCTCTGCGCGCACGTTGCTTAGCCAACCGGCCGCATTCCTGCAGAATACAGGCGCTCGCGCGCGTGCTCGGCGAACCAGAAGCCGCGCATCGGCGGCAGAATTGGGCTGACGTAGCGATGTGTGGTCGTCGCGAACAGCCGCCATCCCTTTCTTCCTCAATGAACCCCTGTGGGAGTGAAAAGTATCGATCGCATTCATTGGGCCGTCCCCAACGTGGCGTCATGAAACGAACCCATTGTGGGGAGTAGCGGCGTCGCCCGAAGTTTGCCGCGCAATATTCATTCGCGGACAGACCGCAAATATTTGGCGCATTCGCACCAAGGCGAAGGGAGCAACAACGCCGCGGCGTCGCGAATCACTCACAGCCGGCGAATATGAAAGACAGAAATACCATTCTCGACGGTATCTGCACGGTGTCTCGAAGCGTATTTTCTCGGACAATCAAGCATCGACGATTGCCGACGTCGATGGATCCGACAGCGCTTTTGGTAACGGTTCAGGTAACACCCCCAGGATGCACCCATCGCGTCAGTGAGTGACTTTCGATCCAAGATGCGTCGCATCCCGCGGACCATGATGCCGCGATTCAGCCACGACATCGCCGATGAACTCGCTGTGGAACTGACTCGCCTTATCGACGAAGCACTTCGCGACATGGCACGGTGGCGTCCCACACGGGATCCAGACGATCGCGATGTCGACGAGCCGATACCATTTGTGCTTTTTGAAGAAGATGACGCAAATGGTCGCGATACCCGCTGACAGCACTTAAACCCGAACCCGAGTTGCCGTTCACATGCCCAAGAACTTTTCCGTCTTCGACGCCGCGGCTTACAGCTACAAGCGCGCGATCTCGCACGAGGATAAGTGCGAGGAGCAACTCGATCGCAGCATAAAGCTTGCATTGCCAGGACATGTGCTGAGCGGAACTCAGGCAGCCTACGATTCCGCTGTTGATGCGAGAGTCGCAGCGCGCAGGCACCTTAAGAACGTCTGTGATCGGCACGATCGCCGGCTTCTGGCACGCTAGATGCGGCATCACTTGGTAAACGACCCCAGGTCACCGGACTCCGGTTGCCTGGGGTCGCTGTGTTTGAACGAGTTCAATCTGGCTAATCGCGGCCAGAAACGTCAACTAAGGCCGGATGCGGGTAACGTCTTAGCATTGTGTCGCCGGGGAAGCATGGACTTTTGAGTTCAAATCTCAGCGGCCGTCAGCGTTTTCAAGCATTTGTGATTTCCAGGGATTCTCGGGATACCACGTGTACCGAAGAGCGCGGCCGTGAAAGTCATACTCTCGGACTGTAATTATAGCCTCGGGAAACAGTTCCCTGGCACGAGTCACATCTTCTCCAGGCTTGCTCCTGTCAAAACTATCTTCATCACCGAATCCAGGGATTCTCACCCGAAGGCGCGTCTGTCCGCGTTCCCCCAGTAGCCAAAGCAATCTAGGTGCTATGGCCATCCCATCGGTCGAGTAAGGCCCTTGCGGCGCAGAGGGATTGCCAGCCAAGTAATGACGTCGCTGTTCAATCC
>DASXEJ010000357.1 GCA_036490175.1 Pirellulales bacterium
TGAAGATCGCGCCCTGACAGACGATATCGAAACCGTCGTTGCCGCGATTCGCGATCACAAGATCCTGCCCGAGCCGGGTCCAAATGCTAACGGCGGCGCCAATGGTCGCAACGGCGCCAGCCATCGCAACGGCCACAGCTAGAGAATTTCGCTACGGAATTCTGCGAACACGCGCCGTTCTCTTCCTGGCGATTGTGCCGCTAAAACCGGTCGTTTTCCCTCGATGATCCGCCGGCACCGGGGCATTTACACTACCGTCCCCCGTGCAACTGATTAAACTCACACAAGGGCCCTCGCGGAGCCCCAGGAACGCCACGCCACGCAACCCGCCTCCGGCGGGGCAAAAGCCTTTGTGTGGCCGCGGCAGCGTCGCCACCGGCGTTGAAGATCGAACCTGCCTTCCGCCCGTGTCCCAGACCAAGGGGCCGGTCTCGTTTTGTGTCCTGTGCCACGGCCGCCGCGCCGTGGGGAATGCGATCATGACTCCCGAGCCGATTCTTGCCGCGGTCGATAACTATCGCGGCACGATCGTCGACATTGATCGCGGGCTGATCGTGCGTCCCGAAATGTTCGCCACCGCCTGGCATGCTCTCGCGCGAAGAATCGCCGAGACGGGACTGACGCCTGGCGATCGCGTGATTATCGCCATCGGCAACGGTCCAACGTTTATCGCCGCCTGGGCCGCGATCCTGGCCCAAGGGGGCTCACCACTTTTCGTCCACGTCGAGACGCCGACGGCGGAAATCAAACGCACGGCGCTACGTTTCCGCGCGCGGTTTGCCATTACCGATGCCCGACAAGAATCGGAATTGTCGGCCGTCGGCGCGCGGACCTGTGTATTATCAGCCGCCGAATGGGCCGAATTTGTCTGGGGTGATTTTGGCGAAAGCGTGGAATACGGCGATCGCCCCATGCTGCGCCTGCCGGGCGTGCCGCTGCATCCCACTTCCGGCACCACCGGCCAATACAAAGTTGCCGTGCGACCGGTCGACTGTGCGCTGGCCGAAGTGGCGCATTACGTTTCGACGATCGGCGTCGACGCCAACGATACGCTGCTGGCGCTGGCGCCGATGAGCCACGCCTATGCGCATGGCTGGTGCGTGGTGACGCCGATGGCCACCGGCGCGAGCATAGTCACCATGCGCAAGGCTTCGGCCCGGCTTGTCTATCAGGCCTGCCAAGAGCAGAACATCACAATCCTGCCGGGCGTGGCCTCGATGCTCGACACGCTGATGTTCGGCGCCGGCCAACGATTGTTCGACCCCCAGCGCCGCGTGATCACGGGCGGCGCGCCATTGACCGAGCGCACGGCGACGCATTTCGAGCGCATTTCCGGATCACGAGTTCGCCCGCTGTACGGCGCCACCGAAACCGGCGGCATCGCCGTGGCTCGCGGAGACTGCCTGGCCACGGGCGGATACGTGGGGCCGCCATTTGATGGAGTCCGCGTCGAGATTCGCCCATCGGCCGATCCCACCGAGTTCGGCCCAGGCATTGGCCTGGTGCATGTTCGGTCGGCCTCGGTCATGATCGGCTATCTCAGCGATGAGAGGCTCGATACTTCGGTGCTGGACGGTGGCTGGTTCAACACCGGCGACTTGGGCTCGATCGATGCCGACGGCGCGCTGAGCTTGTACGGCCGCCAGGCCGAGGTGATCAACATATCGGGCATGAAGGTGCTGCCGCGCGAGGTCGAAGAAGTGATCGCAGCCATACCGGGCGTGGCCGAGGTAAAGGTCTACCCGGGCCGCACGCGTCACGGATCGTTGCACGTCAAGGCGGCCGTGGTCGCCGAAGAGAGCATCGATACGGCCCAGGTCAAAGCCCACTGCCAGGAGCATCTGATTTACTACAAGCGCCCGGCGCGGATCGTCTTTCTCGAGGCCCTGCCAAAGTCGGCGGCCGGCAAAGTCCTTCGCGACCTGCTTCCCTGACAGGATGCCCGGCGATGAACCTGGGAAACTGGCAACTCGACACCGTCGATGGCGGTTGGCTGTCGCTCGATGGCGGCGTCACCTTCGGCATCGTGCCCAAGGCTCTATGGGGCAAGCTAATCACGGTCGACGAAAGCAATCGCGTCCGGCTGCGCAATAATTGCTTGCTCGCACGCGATGGCCGGCACGTGGTGCTGGTCGATACCGGTTACGGAAGTAAGTACGGACCGCTGGATCGCCGCTTCTACGAAATGGAAGAAGGAAATCCCGTGCTCGATAGCCTGGCGCGACTGGGCGTCTCACCTGACGACATCGACACGGTCGTACTCAGTCATTTGCACTTCGACCATGCCGGCGGCACCACGCATTACACCGAGAAACGCCGCCTGGCGCCCACGTTTGCCCGGGCCCGGCATATCGTCGGACGCCTCGAATGGGAAGACGCGACCAGCCGCGCCCCCGAATTAGAAACCGCCTACCCGATCGAGAATCTCACTCCGCTAGCCGAAGCGGGCGTCGTGGAATTGATCGAAGGGGATACCGAAATCGTCCCCGGCCTGCGCGCCCGCCTGACCGGCGGCCACACGCGAGGACATATGTCGCTCGTGTTCGAATCCGGGGGCCAGACCGCGATCTTTATCGGCGATATCTGCGCTTCGTCGATGCATCTGCATCGCATGTGGAACCTCTCCTACGACACATTTCCCTTGGACACGCGGCGCACGAAGCCGGCCCTGCTGGCCGAGGCAGCGGCGGGCGACTATTGGGTCTGCTGGCCGCACGATCCGCGTATCGCGGCAGCACGCCTGGTGAATCTTGGGTCGCGCGGCTTCGAGTTGGTCGATCCTCGCGAGCGCATTTAATCCCGCAGGCCGATCGCGACTCGCTAGCGGCCGGCAAAAACCGGCTGCCCCAATTGCCGCTTCGCGCGGAATTGCAGCCCCAGCAGCGCATCGGCCGTTTGGAACAACTCGGTGACGTGTTCGATCTCCATCCGCAACCCTTCGGCCAGCGGACGCTGACTTCCTCGCTCGATGATGCTCTCGGCAAATGCCAGCGCGATCGGCCCCTTGTTGGCCACCAGCTTCATGGCGCGGGCGAGCGCCGCATCACCATGCGTATCAACGATCCCGGCGCGCAAATCGGCCGCCCGATGACTCGCAAAAAACTGCGCGAGCGCCGCATACTCGGGCGACAGCGCGACGGGTTGCTTGGCGGTAATCGGTTCGCGGGCCGCGCGTCCCACGGCGTCGTCCAACTGGTCGGCCGCCACCACCTGGTCGATCAGGCCGATCTTCAAGGCTTCGCTAGCGGCTAATGATTTCGCGGTGAAAATCAACCATTTAGCCAGGCCCACACCCACGCGGCGCGAAGACCTTTGTGTCCCCCCAAAGCCGGGATAAATGCCCAAACCGGTTTCGGGAAAACCGAAGGTAGTCCCCTGCGCGGCCACGATGCGATCGCAAGCCAAGGCCAGTTCCAGTCCGCCGCCGAGCGCCATGCCGCCGACGCGCGCCACGACGGGCTTGGGCGAATCGTCGATCGCATTCATCAGCGCATGGCCGGCCTCGCTGTACTTGATGATCCGCGGGATATCATCCCCTTCGATATTGCGGATCAGAAAATCGATGTCCGCACCGACGACAAACACCTTGCCCGCGCCGGCCAGCACGATTCCTTGCACGGCCGGATCGGCGATCGCCTGCAGCAAGGCTTGGTGCAGTTGATGGATCACTACGAAGTTGATGTTATTCAGCACATCGGGCCGGTTGATGGTCAGCGTGGCAATGCCATCTGCCACATCGACTTTGACCAGCGATAGTTGTGTTGTGGCCATCAAGCGCTTCATCCAGGTCGAGAGTCACGCGGCAGGCAGTTTTTAGGGGGTCACGGCAAGTGCACCCTAGGAAAAAATTACGTCGCCCGCAGCGAGTTGCATGCGATATTAGTCGAGAAATAGGCTCGATGCCACCGATTCGCCTGCCACGGCGTGTTGCGGCCCCGCATGGGATAATTACACTAGATCGCACCGGTGCCGGACTCTGCGCCGTGACCGGTGCGCCGGCTGCTGCCCCCCACCATGCGGGAGTGCGGACTCCTGCAGCCGTGCCCCCATCAAAGCAGCGTCGACGCCGACGGTGTCGCCTCAGAATTTTTGGAGTGCGATCGTGCTATACAGAATCGCCCATGCCTTCAAGTCGGTGATCGCGTCGTTGTATTGGCTGGCAACGATGGGGCGCTGGGGCGTGCAAGGCGTTTTCGACACGCTCTATGCCGGCCAGGTGCGCAGCGAAAAGTTCCGCGAGATCTATCGCGGCGTGTTCGGCGCGGATTACGCCGAAGAGGCCGATCCGACCGGCTACATGACGATGACCGATTTGGCCAACATCGTTAAGCAACTGCATGTTGGCAGCGGTCAATCGTTTGTCGATCTGGCATGCGGTCGCGGAGGGGGCAGCCTGTGGGTGGCGCGGGCCACGGGCGCGACGCTGTTGGGCATCGACATCTCGCCCGTGGCGATCCAGGCCGCGCGCGAGCGTATCGCTGCGTTCGGCGTGACGGGAAAAGCCAAGTTCGAAGCCCGCGATATCACGGCTACCGGTTGTCCGGATGCCAGTTTCGACGGCGCCATGAGCGTAGACGCTCTCTTTCTGGTCCCCGACAAGACGGGCGCTATTCGCGAAGCGGCGCGGATTCTAAAACCCGGTGCACGTTTTGTGTTCACAACGTGGGAGTTGGACGAACCGTTCCGGGTGAAGGATTATCGTCCCCTCCTGACCGAAGCCGGCTTCGAGGTCGAGTCGATCGACGAGACGCCCGACTGGGAACGCCGCCAACGCGCCATCCTGGAACAAAGCATCGCCGCCAAAGATCAGTTGATGCAGGAAATGGGCCCCGAAGCAGCCACCATGTGGGTACACTACTGCGAAACGGAACTACCGAAGCTCGTCCTCATGCGCCGCATATTAGTGGTCGCGCGAAAACGATCCGCATAAGCAGCACTCCGCCACCCCCACTTCTCTCTGTGCCGTCGGTGAACTCGGTGGCCAAATTCGCATCAATTGTGCGCACTTCGCCCGTCCCACCGATCAGCCCGTCTCCGTGCCTCAGTGTCTCCGTGGTGAACCAGTCTTCACGAAGACCACACCAAGGGTCAGGAACTTTGCAACCGGCTCCGCACGATCCGCTCATGATGGCGCGCGTGCCCCACGATCACGTAAGCCCAAGCCCGCACGCTCATCTCCACGCCGCCAGCGGTGCCGCGCCGCAGCCAGGCGTCGTCGTCCAGATGCTCGAACAGAAATAGGTTGGCGCGCCTGACATGCTCGAACTCCTGCACCAACCCTTGCTGTGGGTAGGTCGAGAAATGCGC
>DASXEJ010000358.1 GCA_036490175.1 Pirellulales bacterium
AGGTCCATAATCGTGACCGGAGCAGACCTACGCAAAGCTGCCGTCTTACTGCGTAGCCTGCCCGACGACGCTGCCGCGCAGTTGCTCTTGGCGCTTTCCGTGCGCGAGGTCGAGGTCGTCCAAGCTGCAATGGCTGGCACGAGCAACGTGACTGTCGACGAGCAGTTGAGTGTTCTCAGGGATTTTGCTGCCGCAACGCACGTACCCCGGCAGGCAACGCATCAAGGTCAGGCAACTTTTGATTTCCTAGAGCGGGTCGATCATAAGATCCTCTTATCTCTTTTGTCGAACGAGAGCCCGCAAGCTTGTGCGCTCGTAATTTCGCAATCGCCCACAGCCTCGGCCGCCGAGCTGTTGCTGGCCCTGCCCGCCGACCTACGGCCGGACATAATCGAGCGGATCGCCACGATCGGTCAGGTCCGTTGCGACGTGCTGCACGACGTCGCGCAGGCCCTCGCCGAACGCGTTGCCGCGTTGCACGTACAGCGTGCGGAATTCGTCGACGGCGCGATCGCAGCCGCCGATGTTCTGGCCTCGTTCGACCAAGCCCGCGAACGCACTTTGCACAAATCTGTCGCCGAACTTGGGCGGGTCGATCGCGGGGTAATAGATCGTGCCTGGCGCACGGCGGCCGGAGACATTCGCCAGCCTGCCGACTTGGAGGCACCGCGCAACGCTCCCCGCCAATCGCCCGAGCGACGCGTCGCTTAACTGGGCAGCCGCTTTGGTGATCGCGGATTGTCAGCCGTCGCCGCGCGTCATTAGGCTATCATGCCGCATAGGCTTATCTGGTGCGTCTGGCACCACGATTGTCTCTTCGAGCGAATCCATGATGGCTGACCGTGTCGAGTTCGCATGCGAGATCGACGACAGCGTTCCCACGACGCGCGATACGCTGTTGGTCGCGCTGGAGAAAACGCATCGTGACGTAACGGGCCTCTGGCAGCGCCTCGGTGCCGATGAATTCTTTACGCTGCCGGCCGATCGGGGTTGGTCTCCGGCCGGCAATCTCGTACACCTTGTCGGTGCCCTAACCCCCGTCACGATGGCTCTGAAGCTGCCGCGTTTCGTCCCGTGGCTACTATTTGGACGTCCCAGCAAGCCATCGCGCGCGTTCGTCGAGTTGCGCGATGCGTATCTCGGAAAATTGGGCCAGGGGGCCACGGCGGGCCGTTTCGCCGCCCAGCGTCGGCCGCCGCCGGCGAATCCGATCGCCGCGCGAGATGCTCTGGTCGCGCGCTGGCAGCCGGCCGTGCCCAAACTGTGCGCCGCGCTGCGCCGCTGGGATGACGCAGCGCTCGATCGATACCGGCTGCCGCACCCCATTCTCGGCAAGCTTTCCGTGCGCGAAATGCTGTACTTCACGGTGTACCATCTCAGGCATCATGCCGAGATTGTCGCCGCGCGCTTTCCTCGTGCGAATTAAACCGGGCCTGCTCATGGGCTACCGGCCTGCACGTCGCCGAGTAACCACTTGTGACGCGCACTCGATTTGCTAGCATTCGACCAGATGACGGCCGCTGCGCTCGCGCGTCGCGGGCTGAAGTTGCCACGGAGTTGGACACGCGCGAATCGGGAGCAAGGATGACCGTCACCCCCATGATGCGGCAGTACCAGGACGCCAAGGCGGCCTGCCCCGACGCGCTGCTGCTATTTCGCATGGGAGACTTCTACGAGGTATTTCACGACGACGCCAAAACAGCCGCGCGCGTCTTGAATCTCGCGCTCACCAGCCGTGAAAAGGGGGAAAACGCCATCCCCATGGCAGGCTTTCCCTACCATCAACTGGAAGCGTATCTGGGCAAGTTGATTGCGGCCGGCCTGCGCGTGGCCATCTGCGATCAGGTGGAAGATCCTCGCGAAGCCAAAGGGCTCGTAAAGCGCGAGCTGACGCGCATTGTTTCGCGCGGCACGGTAACCGACGACGCTCTGCTTGACCCGCGCGAGAATAACTTCCTTGCCGCACTTGTGCCGGGCAAAATCTCGGGGCTGGCCTGGGTCGAGCTATCAACAGGACGTTTTCACGCTGCGCAACTGCCGGCCGACAAATTGTCGGACGAGTTGGCGCGCATCGCGCCGGTGGAATGCCTGTTGGGAGAAGACGTCGAGACGCCGGCCCACGTGCTGGCCGACGGCATGCTCATAACGCGACGCCCAAATTGGGCCTTTGCTCAGCACACCGCCCAGGAGACTCTGGCCAAGCATTTCGGCACCCACACACTTGAAGGCTTTGGCTTTGCCGCCGAGGATACGGCCGCGATCCGCGCCGCCGGCGCCATCCTCGATTATCTTGTCGAAACGCAAAAGGCTTCGATCGACCATGTCGATCGCCTGATCCCCTATCGACCAGGCACGGTACTCGAAATTGACGAGGCGACGCGACGTAGTTTGGAAATCAGCCGAACGCTGCGCGATGGGCAGCGACAAGGCTCGCTGCTCGGCGTCCTCGATCGCACGATCACGGCCATGGGTTCGCGATTGATGAGCGATTGGGTGGCCAATCCGCTCACGGATCTCGACACGATCGATGCCCGACTCGATGCCGTGGCCGAACTGGTGGGAGAGATGCCCCTCGGCGCCGGATTGCGCGAATCACTCAAGGGGATGTTCGACGTCGAACGATTGCTGGCCCGAGTAACAACCGGACGCGCCAGCCCGCGCGACCTGAGCTGCCTGGTTCGCACGCTGCGCGCCCTGCCGGCGCTAAAGGCCCGGCTGACGGCCCGCAAGAGCGATCGGCTTAATCAACTGGAAGGCATGCTCGACTTGTGCCCCGAACTACGCGCGCGACTCGACGCGGCGCTGGTCGACGATTGCCCGCTGCTGAGCCGCGAAGGAGGGTTCATTCGCGCCGGATATCGTAGCGAGGTTGATGCCTTGCGCGAGTTGGCCACCGGCGGCAAGCAATGGATCGCCGGCTACCAGGCCTCGGAGGCCGAGCGAACGGGAATTCCCAATCTCAAAGTCGGTTTCAACAACGTCTTCGGCTATTACCTGGAAGTCACCAATCCGCATCGCGACAAGGTGCCGCCCGAGTACCATCGCCGCCAAACGGTGAAAAACGCCGAGCGCTATGTGACTCCGGAATTAAAGGAATACGAAGAAAAGGTCCTCACGGCCGATGACAAAGCCAAGCAGTTGGAATACGAATTGTTCCTGGAACTGCGCGATGCCACAGCCGCCGAATCGCGCCGCCTGCGTTCCACGGCTCAAGTCTTGGCCGAGCTCGATTGTCTGGCTGCGCTAGCGGACTTGGCGCGACATGCCGGGTATTGCCGCCCCGTGCTGGTCACGGAACCGCGTCTACGTATCGAGGCGGGGCGTCACCCCGTGCTCGACGCGCAGATGCCGCAAGGTTCGTTTGTGCCGAATGACGTCGCGATGGGCACGGACGAAGGGCTCGTCCTCTTGATCACCGGTCCCAACATGGCGGGCAAGAGCACTTATATTCGGCAGACGGCCCTGATCGCGCTGATGGCGCAGATGGGCAGTTTCGTTCCCGCAAAAGCGGCAACAGTGGGCATTGCGGACCGCATCTTCGCCCGCGTGGGGGCCAGCGACGATCTGGCCCGCGGCCGTAGCACCTTCATGGTCGAGATGACCGAGACGGCGCGGATACTCAATACCGCCACGGAGCGCAGCCTGGTGATTCTGGACGAGATCGGCCGCGGTACCAGCACCTACGACGGCGTGTCGCTAGCCTGGTCCGCCGTAGAATACCTGCACGACACGGTCGGATGTCGCACGCTCTTTGCGACGCACTACCACGAGTTGACGGATCTGACGCAGTCGCTGGCCAAGCTACGCAACCTGAACGTAGCGGTTCGTGAATGGCAGGACGATGTAGTCTTTCTCCATAAAATCATCGACGGGCCAGCGGACAAGAGTTACGGTATCCATGTGGCGCGACTGGCTGGCGTACCGCGCGAGGTGCTGGAGCGGTCCAAGCAAATACTTGCGCAACTCGAACAGGAGCATTTGGACGAGGGGGGACGATCGAAGCTTACGCGCCGCCGCCGGGCTACGCGCGTCGGCGACTTGCAGCTCACCCTGTTCGCACCCGCCGACCATCCGCTGCTGGACGAGATCCGCCAAATCAACGTGAACGAATTGCGCCCCGTAGACGCGCTCGCGCTACTGAACGAGTGGCAGACGAAATTAGGTGCAAAAAAGAAGAGTATCGAAGGTTAACTGTGTCTATAAAAGGCAACAAAACGATACGAAACGCCGACCTATTCGCGACACCACGCCCCCATCAGGAGTCCGTCATGCCCAAGTACGTTATTGAACGCGAAATCCCCAACGCCGGCGCGATGACGAAGGACGATTTGCACACCGCCGCGCAAACCTCTTGCGGCGTGCTGAAAAAGCTGGGTCCGACAATCCAGTGGGTCGAAAGCTATGTTACCGACAACAAGGTCTACTGCGTCTATATCGCGCCGAGCAAGAGCTTGATCGAGCAACATGCCCGCGAAGGGGGATTTCCCGCCAATCGGATCTCGGAAGTCCGTGCGATCATCGACCCGACCACGGCCGATTGAAAGCTCGCGCGGTGGCGAGATCTATAGCGGGGGTCGGCTCAATCATTCTTGCCCGGAATCGCGATACGGCTTTTTGTCGCGATAGACTTCCAGGCGGTCTTGCGCCGTTTTCATGAGTACGACATCGCCGAGTTTCAGATCGATGGCCTTTTCCTGATACTTAATCGCTTGCTCGAACTCGCCAGCTTCGGCGTACGCCGCGGCGAGCGTGCTGACTTTGTCGGCATCCGTCCAGCCGCTCAGCTCGCAGGCCCTGATCGCCAATCGCACGGCCTTTGTGCCATCGCGGAAGTTGGCGTCAGGGCAGGTCGCATATATCCACGCAAGTCCCTTGTAGGGGGACGAGTAATTCGGATCGAGGCGGATGGCCTGGTTAAAGTCCGCGATTGCCTTCGTGTAATCTTTCTTGGCCCCGTGGGAGTTACCACGATTGAAATAAGCGATCTTATTGTCCGGATCGAGCCGGATTGCTTGATCATGGTCGGCAATCGCTTTTCCGTAATCCTCCTTGGCTTCCCAGGCCACGCCACGATTGGTGTAGGTAACCGACGTTGGCTGCAACTTCAGTTTCTCATTGTAATCGGCGATCGCGCGATCGAAATCCCCTCGGTGCCGCCACGCCACGGCGCGAAAGTTGTATGCCCAAGCATTGCGCGGATTGCGATTGATCAAGCGCGTGTAGTAGGCGGGTGCTTCGTCAAGCGTGACGACATGGTTGCGGCTTACCCAACCTTTTCTGTCGTCCCCGACCCACAGCCAGGGACCGTTCACGTTCTGAACGACGAGGGGAAAACTCAGCGATCGAAAGTTGACAACGACGCCGTTTACAGAAACTTCGCAATCCTCCTTGGGCAATACCTTCTGACCGAGCATCGCCGTCGAGGGATCGACGGCCTCGGATCTCGCCGCGGCGACCAAAGCGATTACAAAGCTCAGCAGTCCCACGCAGCGCGACGAAATCATCGAAGTGAACTCCTACTCTTCCGGCAACGGGCCACGAATGCGCGCCGAGCGCTTTGATATTGCCTGGACGCAATCTACCAAAGCGGCATTTCCGTTCAATTGATTTCTTGCTGCTGCGCGCGCGTAGCGATGGGATCCACCGCTGCTGCCGAGGAGCTACCCGCACAGGGCGGCAAATGTCGCGGTCGTGCGGATATTACGGACGCCTGATTTCCTGAGCAGGGGTCGTTCCGACCGTTTCCTGCCGGCGCTGACCGCATATTTCTCCCCAGCGCGGCAATCCGTTGCATCAGCAACGTTCGTCCCGGCGGCAGCGATTCCTCCTCGTAATCTGTACCTGCCTTTCGGCATGTAACGGTGCCAGGGGAGATTGCCCCCCAGGTAAGCCGTGCCGGCATACGTCCGACGTTTTCATCAAAGGTGTGCAAACGTCCGACATCCTCAGTAGAGGGGCGCAACGCAGAGCTAGTGTCAGGTAACCAGACGGTCGGTCGACAGATGCTCCACAACGCCAACAGATCGGGATCTCCTAAGGTGCGAGCGACGCTGTATGTTTCTGCAGACATGCTGGAACAGGCACGCGATGCCGCATTTCATTTGGCGGGATTCCCCGCGCGACTGACGCTTACCAAGCTGGTTGAGAACGCACTGGGCGCTGAGTTGGCGCGCCTCAAGGAACGGTACAACGCGGGAAAGGACTTTCCTCGTCGCGACGAAGACCTCAAAGGCGGTCGCCCGATCGCCGCATAGGTGCTCTCCATGGCTGAGGCCACGAAATCGCCCTCGCAAAGTTCGACCGAGTTGCAGAAATTGCGCGCCGAGTTGCTGCGGCTGATCGTCAAGAACAATGACGCTCGCGCCCGCCGTGTCCCGATGCCGCGCTAAACCCGTATCGAGTGTTTCCTTGGAAAGAGCTATCGGCGCAGTGGTTGTATGTCACAGGCGAGTCGCGTGCCAGGAGCGCTTCTCCGCGCGCGGGCAAACGCCGTCGGCGGGCTGCAATTCTGCCGACACATACTGGGCACGAGCGGGACGCGATATCCTGCTACGATTCTTGGCATGGGCTACGATCACGTACACGGCCGTCTCGGTGAACGCCGCACGGGGCGCATCCTGGCCCTCCTTCACACCGTCAGCGCAACAGGCGCCGGCGCAATCCCAACGACCACATCCCGCCGTCGTGCGGGTTATCTCGCCTGAAGGGGAAGGCACCTCTTACGGCTCGGGCACCTTGGTCGATGTTCGCGGCGACTATGGCCTGGTCCTTACCAATTGGCACGTGGTGGCGGACGCCACCGGCACCGTAGAGGTGGTTTTCCCGGACGGGTTCCGTTCAGCCGCGCGTGTGATCACGACCGACCGAGTGTGGGATCTGGCGGCGCTGGCCATTTGGAAACCAAATGTCGCGCCGGTCAAGCTATCGGCCCGCGCTCCGCAGCCTGGCGAGCCACTGACGATTGCCGGCTATGGATCGGGATCGTATCGGGCCGTCACCGGCACCTGTACGCAGTACGTGGCGCCCGGCATGAACAAGCCCTACGAGATGGTCGAGCTGTCGGTTGCCGCGCGTCAAGGTGACTCTGGTGGACCCATCCTCAATAGCCAGGGAGAATTGGCGGGCGTGTTGTGGGGCGCCGGCTGGGGAACGACGTCGGGCAGTTACTCGGGCCGCGTCGCCGCGTTCGTGTCCGCCATCATGCCTCCGCCGGGTGTGGGAGAGGAAAGTCAAATCGCGCAGGCGTCCTCGGCCACGTCCGCCGGGCCCGCACGTCCTGTCGTGCCGGTCGACTACAACGCGCCAATTGCTCAGAATCCACAGGCGCGCGGCATCGTTAGCGATCGTCAAACCACGGCTGCCCGCACGGCAGGCGCTACGTCAGGGGGTGCTGCAACTGCCTCAGGCTCGACGGCTGCGGACGACGCGAATTCTGCCATTCAGCAGTCCAGTCCCGTAGAAGAGATCGAGCTGTTCCTGGCCTTTGTCGGTGCTGTCGCGTTGGTCATGCACGCCGTGCGTCTGATCCTGCCTGGAAAATAGCGGTCTCCCGCTCTCGACCGACCTCTTGCGAGTGCCACGGGCTTCTTCCGCACGCCACTGGTAGTGCGCGAGGTCAACCACTAAAAAGCAGGGATGCCGACCTGGGCCGCCCTTAATAAGCAAATCATCGCCTGCGAGCTTTGCCCCCGATTGCGTGAATATTGCCAGGCGATCGCGACCGAAAAGCGACGAGCGTTCACCGCTTGGAACTATTGGGGCCGGCCGGTCCCGAACTTTGGTGACCCGGCCGCGCGACTGTTGATCGTGGGATTAGCTCCGGCCGCCCACGGTGCCAATCGCACCGGCCGCATGTTCACCGGCGATCGCAGCGGAGACTGGCTGTACCGCGCGCTGCATAAAGCGGGATTTGCCAACCGTCCGCAGGCGAGCGATCGCCACGACGGCCTGGAACTGATCAATTGCGCGATAACGGCCATGGCGCACTGCGCGCCCCCCGATAATAAGCCCACCGTCGCCGAGATCGCGAACTGCCAGCGGTGGCTCGTCGAATCCATCGACCGCGTGCCGGCCACAGTCCTGTTGGCCCTCGGTCAAATCGCCTGGCAGGGAGTCGTGCGCGAGGCCCGCCGGCGCAATTGGCTGACCGGCCCGGCCGCCAAATTTCGGCACGGCGCACAGCAGCCGCTGTCCGACGGTCGCTGGCTGTTGGGGAGTTATCACCCCAGCCAACAAAACACGTTCACCGGCCGCCTGACTGAACCCATGTTCGACGAAGTTTTCCGTCGAGCGCGCGAGCTGTTAAGCTAGTCCTCCGTGCCAAACGTCGTCCTGATGTCGGATGCCGGGTTGCCAAGCCGTGCACTCATCGACATTTTTGGCGCTTGATCCACTAATTGACGCCGCGTCGGTCATGCCTCCAGAGATCAATACAAGCGTCTTCGCCGTACACTCGCAGGTACCTCATGCTTGCCACCGTGCTGTTGTGCGTCCTTGCCTCGGTCGGAGATGCTCCTGCCGGCGAAACGGAACCTAAATCGCTCGATCCGCGCGTGGTGATCGAACAGTTCGCGGCCGAGCCCGACATCGTGACTCCCACCGGCATCGCCATCGATCAGCGCGGTCGCGTGCTGGTCGTCGAAAGCCATACGCACTTTCGGCCGGCCGATTATGCAGGCCCACCAGCGGATCGGATACGCGCCTTGGTAGATACCGACGGCGACGGCCGGGCCGACCAGGTCACGAATTTCTATGAAGGGGGCACGGCCACCATGAATCTGGCCGTCTACGATGATGGCTCGGTCTTCGTCGCCACGCGGATGGAGATATCGCGACTGTTCGATCACGATAACGATGGCAAGGCCGACGAACGCCTGTTGATCGCACATCTCGAAACTGCCGGCAACTACCCGCACAACGGGCTATCGGGCTTCGCGTTCGATGGACTGGGCAACGTCTACTTCGGCCTGGGGGAGAATCTCGGCGCCAAGTACCGATTGGTCGGCACCGATGGCGCTGCGCTCGAAGGGGGCGGCGAAGGAGGGAGCATCTATCGCTGTCGCCCTGACGGCACCAAGCTCACCCGCATTGCGACCGGATTCTGGAATCCGTTTCATCTCTGCTGCGATGCGTACGACCGGCTATTCGCCGTCGATAACGATCCCGACTCGCGCCCCCCTTGCCGCTTGTTGCACATCGTGCCCGAGGGGGATTATGGATATCGTTACCGCAACGGCCGCAAAGGAGTCCACCCGTTTACGGCCTGGAATGGCGAGTTGCCCGGCACCCTGCCCATGACGGCAGGAACCGGCGAAGCTCCATCGGGCGTGCTGGCATATGAATCGGACGCGCTGCCGACCGAATACGTCGGCACGCTGCTGGTGACCAGTTGGGGTGACCATCGCATCGACAGCTTTCGGCTCAACCCGCATGGCGCCTCGTTCCGCGCGCTGGCTGAACCGATCGTCACGGGTGGCGATAATTTCCGACCCGTCGTCATCGCGTTGGCCGCGGACGGCTCGTTGTACGTCAGTGATTGGGTCGACAAATCGTACGATTTGCACGGCAAGGGGCGTGTCTGGCACATTCGTGCCCGAGATGCCGTACCGTTGAAACGTCCGAGCGACCCCGCACAAGCCTTGTTGTCGGGGGATCGTCCGCTCAGGCAAAAAGCCGGCCGGATGCTGGCCGGGTCACCTAGCACATCAAAGAATCTGACGTTGCTCAGCGACGTAGCGCAAAAGGGCGCGGACCCGCGCGTGCGTGCCGACGCGTTAATCGCGCTGGCTCGCGCCGGCAAAGCCGATAGCATTAGGGAGCAGATCGCCCTGCACGACTCTTCAGCGGATGTCCAGTCCTTGGCGATCGGTTTGGGGACGGAATACACAGATGCTCTCAGAAATCGTGCCTCGCCAGAATCTCCGTCGCTGGTGCGTGCCGCCGCACTACGACGATTGAGCGATACATCTTCGCGGACCGTTGTCATCGCGGCACTGGCCGATTCCGATCCGTTCATCGCTCAGGCGGCACGAACGGCACTAGCGCACAGCGCGACTATCGACGAACGATTGTCCTTGGCCGCGGCCGAATCAAGCGCCCAAAGACTGGCCGCAATATTTCTGCTCCGCGAGTTGCCCGAGCCAGCAGCGCGCGCTGTGCTTCCAACGCTGCTCCGCGATGCCGACCCAACCGTGCGATTTGCCGCCGTGCAATGGGTGGCCGAAGCGGGCTTGCAGGAATTCCGCAACCAAGTCGTCGACGGCCTGGCCACCGGTGCCACGACCCGAGCGTTGTTCGAGGCTTATCTCGCGGCGCTCGAGCGCCTCGACGGCGTGCAGCGCGCCGTGAAGGATGAATGGAGTGGCGACCAATATGTGCTGGCGTTGCTTGAAAACCCAGAGACCGCGTCCGCCGTGCGCGTGCGAGCCTTGCGCGCATTGCGTCCTGATCATCCGGGACTGACACCGCAATTGCTCGGCACGTTGCTCGCGTCCACGGATCCGGCCATGCGTTTAGAGACAGTCCGCACGTTGCGCGAGCGGAAAGATCCCCTGGCCGTGGATCAGGTCGAGCAGATTGCCGTCGACGAGCGCGCCGCTATCGGCCTCCGCGCCGAAGCGATCGTGGGGGTGGCGAATGACACGTCGGAACGCCGGGCGCTGCTTTTGAATCTTGCCACAGGCAACGTCGCGACATTGGGCCAAGAGGCGCTGCGATCATTACGCGGCGCACCCCTCGACGCCGGAGCACGCGATCGTTTGGTGACGGCCGCCGCGCATGAGACCGATGCCGAGTTGGTCACCCGGCTACTGGGCACTTCGCCAAACCCACCGCATCCGGACCGCGCCGATCGAGAGGCATGGTTGGCGCTGGTACAAGCGCCGGGCGATGCCGCGACGGGCGAACGGATTTTTTTCCACCCGCGCGGACCAGCCTGTTATCGTTGTCATCAGGTTGATGGGCGAGGGGGGACCATCGGTCCGGAGCTTTCGTTCACGCCTCAGACTTTATCGGCGGCACGATTGTTAGAGTCGCTCTTGGAGCCGAGCAAAGAGATCGCGCCCCAGTTCACCGTCTGGAACGTGGTACGCAACGATGGAACCATGTTGACCGGCGTTCTACTGTCGGACGATCCCGACGGCACGCGGCGTTACGGAACCGCGGATGGAGAAATCATCGGTGTTCAACAATCGGAAGTCGCCGAGGTACGCCCGCAGAACAAATCTCTCATGCCGGATAGCCTTTGCGATCAGCTAACGCCCAGTGAGCTGCGCGACCTGTTCGCCTATCTTCGATCCCCCCGGTAACCGAGGCCGTCTTGCGGGGCGAACGGGATTCCCTGTGTTGGGGGGAAATCACATGGGCCAGAGGGCGCTCCGGCAATCAGCACAAGCCAAATAAGTCGGCCAAATGAAAATAGCGTTATTTTCCGCAAAAAAGCTTCCCTTGATCTATTCGTTCGTGTAAGAACAATCCTGGAGTAGATAAGGCGTTTGATGTTCGCACGCCGTTTTTAGCCAGAGCCGGGCTGTATAGAGTCCACATCGAGCATTCGCTCGATCTATTGCCAGGCCTTGTGCGCGCCGCGGCTGCAACGGGGTTGAAAAACGTCCGAATCGCGTGAGTTGACAGGGATTGGTCAGCAGTTTCGTACGTGACGCCTGCGGGCGCCTTGGATGGCAATCTGTCTCGGCTCATCGGCTGGACGGTCTGCTGTAACCGGGTGGTCGGCTGTCGTTGCCGAGAGCCCTGGTTCCTTGTTGCTTCTCATTTGATGTCCTGTCTGCCGTTCTGAAGCGGTTTCGCAGGGGTGCGCAATCGCGCTCGTGGTATGTCCTCATTCGCTCAGGGAAGTCACTGCGCATGCGATATCTGACCGCTTGCTGTGGATTGCTGCTTGCGATGACCAACATCGCCAGCGCAGTGATCATCTCTACCGGAAACGGCACCGGGAACATTACCGCGCCGGCCAATGACCCCGGCTTCGCCAATGTGGGAATACGCGGCAGCGGTAGTGCCGTCTATCTGGGTGATGGCTGGGTCCTGACAGACGCCCACGTCGGTGCCGGAACGACGATGCTCAACAACGTCTGGTACAACGCGGTCCCTAACTCGGCGGTGCAACTTGCGAATCCGCCCGGCGCCGGTTTCACCACCGATAGCGACCTGCTGCTCTACCAGATCGCGAATCCTCCGAATATTCCCTCCGTTAACATCTCGCCAACCCCCGCGGCGATAGGGTGGCAGGTGACGATGATCGGGGCGGGTCGCGACCGCAGCAATTCGCAGTTAGCCTACTGGAACTCGAGCTGGCAACCCTCGTCGACGCCATCGACGTATACAGGCGAAATCTGGGCCGCCACAAACGAAATCCGTTGGGGTACCAATATCATTAGCTCGGCGGGCTTTTTACAGGGAATCAACACCGACTCCGAGAAGTCGTTTGCTACGACCTTCGACCAAAATGGCACGGCCTTCGAGGCGCAGGGTTCGCCCGGAGATTCCGGCGGCGCCGTATTTCACCAAGAGGCTTCCGGCCTTTGGGATCTGGCAGGCGTCATGTTCTCTATCAGTACTGCCACGGGGCAGCCGTGGGGCACGTCGGTCTTTGGCAACGTGACGTATTCCGCTGATCTATCGGCTTATCGTAACGAAATCTACCAGTTGATCGGCCTTCCTGGGGACGTGAATCATGATGGCGTCGTCAACGGCCTTGATCTCTCAATCGTTGCCAGCAATTGGTTGAAAATGGGCTCTGGCTCAAGCAATATTCCCGGCGACGCAAATCATGACGGCGTCGTCAATGGACTTGACATATCGATGATATCTGGCGCTTGGGATGCCAGCTTAACGACGGACACTCTCATCTCAAATGCGATGAGAATACCGGAACCGTCCAGTATGGGCTTGGCCCTATTGGGTGCCGCTACGCTGCTAGGCTTCTACCGTAGGCGTGCTCGTCGTTCCACCTAGCGAACTCGCACCGCCTGAGTCTCTCGCGCGCGCCGTGGCGACGACCGGGCTTCATAACTTCGACAAAAGATCTTTCAGCCTTTTCCAAGCGTCGGCGCGGGCGTTGCGATCCGCTGGCTTGGCGTCCACCGCCTCGCCTGCGCGCAGGAAGCCATGACCTGCACCGGCATACGTAACCGGCTGAAAGTCCTTGCCGAGCGCTTTCATTTTTCCCTTGACCTTGGGAACTTCGCCGGTGATGCGGAAATCGTTCTCTCCGTAGAATCCGTAAACCGGCACGCGGATTTGCTTCATTTGCTCTTCGTTGGGCGCGGCGCCGTAGAAGACCATTGCCGCCGCGATTTCAGGATTGTGCGCGGCGAAACGGAATGCCTGTCCGCCTCCCCAACAGAATCCGGCAACAACCACCTTCTTGTCGGCGGCCGACAGCTTCATCGCATAGTCGACGACGCCATCGATGTCAGCCATGACTTGTTCGGTCGAAAGGTTGTGAATTGCCTCCCGTGCTGCCCCGGCCGATTCGAACGAGTCCGCCCCCCCTTTCTGAGGCCCCGCCTGACTCAGCAAGTCGGGCACGATGGCAATGAAGCCAGCGGCAGCCAGCTCGTCGGCCAATCCGCGCTCCCAGGGCGTCAGGCCACGATTCTCGTGAATCACGACCACTGCGTGGGCCGGTTGATTCACCTCTGGGTAAACGACAAACGTGCGCAGCGTGCGCTCCCCCGCCGCAGAGACCTGCACCCATTCTTGATGGCGCGGCGACTCCTCCGCCGACTTTCCCTCTGAAGCGGGTTCTGCCTGCGCCGTAGCGACAAGCAAAGCCAGCACGCTCAGTCCGCCACATAAATAACGACGAGAATGACGAGGTCGATCCATGACAGCTCCTTTGATATCGCGAGTCGCGGGCCGAACGGGCGTGGCGGTGGCTCACGGATGATCGACCACATCTTGCCGAAAACCGCTCAACAAGACAAGCAAACCGACCGCTTGCACGACCCCGCGCCCAGCTTATCAGCCGTGGCGCGGGGCCTGCCGGCCCGTATGAAACATTAGCTTGCCATTGCGCGCCCGGCGCGCGATAAAGACGTGGCGGAATCGGAGTCTTTCGACTTTCAGAAGGGAGGCGATCATGTTTGGCGGATCCTCTCGTCGACGGTTTCTTCAGGCCACGACCGGCACACTCGCCGCAATGGCCGATATGGCATTTCTACGCGGCCTGCCGACGGTCTCGGCAGCTGAGGCCGAGGTCGACCCGAAAATCGTCCGTTTTCAACCCGAAATCGAACCGCTCGTTCGCCTACTGGAGGAAACGCCACGCGAGCGACTGCTGGAAGAGATCGCCGGGCGCATCAAGCGCGGGACCAGCTACCGCGAAGTCCTTACAGCGTTGCTCTTGGCTGGTGTGCGCAACGTGCAACCTCGGCCGGTCGGCTTCAAATTCCACGCGGTGCTCGTCGTGAATTCGGCCCACCTGGCAAGCCTCGGATCACCCGATGAACTGCGCTGGCTGCCGATTTTCTGGGCACTCGATTATTTCAAAGTGGCGCAAGAAGCAGACCGCCGCGAAGGCAATTGGACCATGGCGCCGGTCGACGAGTCGGCGGTGCCGTCGGCCCGCACCTCGCGTGAGGTCTTTTGCAAGGCGATGGACCACTGGGACGAGACGGGGGTCGACCCCGCCGTGGCAGGTCTCGCCCGCACGGCAGGCGCGAACGAAGTCTTCGAGCTATTTGCTCGCTACGGGGCGCGGGACTTCCGCGACATCGGTCACAAGGCGATTTTCGTCGCCAACAGTTGGCGCACGCTCTCTTGCATTGGCTGGCAATATGCCGAGCCGGTGTTGCGTTCGCTGGCCTATGCCTTGCAGGATCGCGGCGGCGACGCCAAGGATAGCGACGCTCCCGCGGATCGCCCTTGGAAACAGAATACCGAGTTGGCCGGCCAGATTCGTGCCGATTGGCAGGAAGGCAAACTCGAAGATGCAGCCACGACCGAGATGCTGGCTACGCTGCGCAGCGCCAACGAGCAAGAGTCACCGCGGCAGGTGGTCGCCCTGCTCAACCGCGGTGTAGCGCCGCAATCGATTTGGGATGCCCTGCTGGTGGGCGCGTCGGAGCTGCTGGCGCGCTCTCCCGGCATCGTGTCACTACACGCCGTAACCAGCAGCAACGCGCTGCGGTTTTCCTACGAGGCCAGCGCCAGCGACGACACGCGGCGGATGCTGCTGTTGCAGAACGCGGCCTTTGTGCCCATGTTCCGCGCGGCCGTCGAACGTCGCGGTGGGTCGCTAGCTCCGATCCAAATCGACGCGCTCGAGCCGCAACCCGCGGGCGCCGGCGTGGACGAGATATTTGCGGACATTGGCGGCGATCGGCTGCAGGCAGCCCGCAAGACCCTGGCCTACGCACGATTGAATCCCGATCCGCAACAATTCATCAACACGGCCCGCACGTTGGTCTTCCTCAAGGGCAAGGACTCGCACGACTACAAATTCAGTTCGGCCGTCCTGGAGAACTATTACCACATATCGCCCACATGGCGCGACCGTTACCTGGCGGCCAGCGTGTTCAACCTGCGTAGTTCGCAGGCCCCCGATACGCCGTTGGCCGAACGGACCCGGGCCGCGTTCACCGCGTAACCGCGTGGTCGTCAAATAAAAAGTCGTTGCTCCCTGAGAGCGGCCTTCGCCAAATCACTCTCGGGTACGCGGCGCAAAGTGTCGTGCGTTATGCGCGACTAGTTGCCGGCGGCATCTGCGGCACTCTTGGCAGACTTCGCCGCTTGAGCGAGCGACCTCTCGATGATCAAATTCTGCACGGCGATGGATTGGGCCACCTCGCGCGCCCAGTACGGAGGCACGTGGCCGCCCCGCGACTGTCCGTAGGTGAACGGAATGTTGTTCTCCATCAGTAACCGGCAAAACCGCTGATTGCTGGTGATCAGGCCGTCGTCCGTTCCGCAGTCGACGTAAATGTAGGGCAGCTTGGCCCGTTCGACTGCCAACACCAGTTTGAACGGATCATGTGCATCGCACTGTTCGCGCGTTAGAAAAATCTTTCCCTGGGGTGTCCGCTCGGCAGGGCTGCTGAAAC
Organism: Pirellulales bacterium; assembly: GCA_036490175.1. Taxonomy (NCBI): domain Bacteria; kingdom Pseudomonadati; phylum Planctomycetota; class Planctomycetia; order Pirellulales; species Pirellulales bacterium. The sequence goes on from DASXEJ010000358.1 coordinate 16,065, forward strand.
CTTCGATCTTGATCTTCGGATTCACTTCTCCCGTCCAGGGACGGCGCAGGAACTCTGGCTGCTCCCCTTGGGCGACCGATTCGGCCGAGCGGTCGGCAAATGCCAGCGCTCCGCTGTGACTGCCAATCGAGCAGAACAGGTCCGGATGCCGCAGCCCCAGCATGATCGCCCCGTACCCGCCCATCGACAGACCGTTGATCGCGCGGGCCTCGCGTTTGGCGATCGTGCGATAGGTTTCGTCGACATGGCCGATCAGTTCTTTGATGATGTAATCTTCCCACTGGTTCTTTTGTCCCGCCGCGCTTTCGGCCCAATTGACATACCACGAGTTGCCAACGTCCGGCATGACGATGATCAACTTGTAGCTCGCGGCGACCTCGGGCACCTTCATAAAGGCCCAAGCCGTGTAATTGCTGGTCAGCCCGTGCAGCAAATACAGCACCGGGTAGCGCTCTGTCGACGTCTCGTAGTTGGCGGGCAGCACGATGTTGTATTTCATGTTGCGCCCCACCGAATCGGCCTTATGTTCCACCGTCTTGACCGGCAGAGGTTCAGCGGCCGGCGCAGAACCCGCCAACAAAGACACCCACGCGAGGGTCGGAATGACGAAATGGCGCAACATGGTCGACTCCTTGGGCAGCGGGCGCACGCGAGGCGCGTAAAAAACCACCTTGGTTCTGCCTCATCCTAGCCCGCGCGTCTGATGGGTCAAGCAATCGATTCGCGCGGCGGTGCGGTTCGCCAGGTAAGACATTTCTGGACCCTCATGGCCGCCGGCTGTATAGTCGGGAAGGCTGCCGTAAGGGGAAAAACCTGGTTTTTTGAGTACTGTTTCGGTGCGATCGAGGCCCGCGGTCTCAGGCAACCACGGCGTCCCTCATTAGCTGAACTAGCGCTGCCATCACGCCTCGTCTGACCAACCACGTACACGAGCGGTCGATTTGCGTCGTCCTCCAAAACTGCACAGAGCGCACGTCCTGATTGCATTGCTCTGCTGCGCGCTGGCTTGGGGCTTTTCCTGTCGTGTGGCGACCGCTGAGGACGCGGTTCCCGGCAGTTCTGAGCCTGCGACCGGGGCCGCGGATGTGGAGTTTTTTGAGAAGCAGGTACGCCCGCTATTGGTAGCTCGCTGTCACGAGTGCCACGCAGGGGACAAGCACAAGGGCAATTTGCGACTCGACGCCCGGGAGGCGGTTTTGCAAGGTGGCGACACCGGCGCCGCGATCGTGCCTGGCAAGCCGGACGAAAGCCTGCTCGTCGATGCCATTCGCTACGGCGAGACGTACCAGATGCCTCCCAAGGGACGTTTGCCGGACGAAGAGATCGCCGTGCTGGAAGACTGGGTTCGACGTGGCGCCCCGTGGCCGGCGCAAAAGGCACCGTCGTCCGCTTCGGCGGCCGGCCCCTCCACCTTTGACTTCGCGACGAGAGCACAACATTGGTGCTTTCAACCGTTGGCTGATACATCTCCGCCGACAGTCACGGACATGACATGGCCGCGCAGTGGCATCGATCAATTTATCCTGGCCGGATTGGAAGCGCGCGGCTTTGTGCCGGCCGCGCCGACCGACAAGCGTACCTGGCTTCGCCGTGTAACGTACGACTTGATCGGCTTGCCTCCCGTGCCGGCTGATATCGACGATTTTCTGGCCGACGACCAGGAATCGGCCTATGAAAAGGTTGTCGATCGCTTGCTGGCCTCGCCGCATTATGGAGAACGGCAGGCCCGCCATTGGCTCGACCTGACCCGCTTCGCCGAGACCTACGGCCACGAGCACGATTTTGAGATTCCCAACGCCTACCAATATCGCGACTATATGATTCGGGCGTTGAATGCTGACGTTCCTTACGATCGATTGCTCGTCGAGCACCTGGCAGGGGACCTGTTACCAGGGCCGCGACGGAATCCGGCCGAACACTTCAACGAGTCCATCATTGGAACGGCTTTTTTCTTCTTCGGCGAGGCCCGGCATTCGCCGGTCGACGTGCGCGAGGACGAAGCCGTGCGCGTTGACAATCAGCTCGACGTCTTCGCCAAAACGTTTCTCGCGCTGACGCTGGGATGCGCACGGTGTCATGACCACAAGTTCGACGCAATTACTCAGCGCGACTACTACGCACTGGCCGGTTATCTGCAAAGCTCGCGCTATCAGCATGCATTTCTCGACGATCCTCCCCAAAGTTCCCCGCCCGAGACTGCTCAGCCGATCGTCGAACTGACTCGCCTGCGCGACCGCCAGCGCGAGGTATTCGCAGATTACTTGCAACAGGCCTGTCGCTTGCAAGTCGACCATCTGGCGGCGAAACTGCTCGCAAGTGACAACCGTAGCGACTGGCAAATCCACCGCCTGGCCGAAGCCGATGCACGACCGAGCGACGTTTGGCACGCCTGGCAAAAGCTGGCCGGCGTGAATATTCCTCAGGACACAGCCGAGTTCGCCCGCCGCCGCGCAGTATTTGGTACGAAACTCGTCGAGCATCAGGCCCTTGAAGCCCGTGCAAGTGTGGCTTTCGCCGACTTCGACGGCCCTACTTTCGGAGATTGGATGCCCACGGGCATGGCATTTGGCAACTGTCCGGCTCGCGCGGCAGATGTCACGACGGCAACGCACGACGCCGGATCGACTGATCTCCCGATGGGGCTCGTCGGTGTGTCGGCTGCGCATAGCGGCCTATTGGCTGAGAAGTTGCAAGGCGTATTACGATCGCCGACGTTTACCATCGAGCACCCCAAGATTTTCTATCGGCTGTGGGGTACCAGTGGTCAGGTGCGCCTGATCGTGGACGGGCTGCAGTTGATTCAAGATCCCATCTACGGCGGTTTGAAGTTCGCGCCAGGGGGCTTAGCGCCGCATTGGCACGAGCAAAACGTAGAGAAATGGGTCGGGCATCGTGCCTACATTGAACTCATCGACGACGGCGACGGCTGGCTCGCGCTCGATCAGGTTGTTTTTGCCGATCAACCTCCTCAGGCGCCCGGCCCGAACGCACTAATTGCCAAGGTGGCCTACGATCCGACGATTCAGTCGGCCGCGGAACTGGCCAACGCATACCAGCGCATTTTTACTGAGAGCCTCGAATGGTGGCTTGCCACTCCCAGGGCCGCGGCTGACGATACATCACACGATCGTTGCGCAATCGTAGACGCACTGGCCGGCTGGTCAGCAGATAAAAGGACAGCACCGGCCGATCAAGGCGCCGCAGGGCAGTCTGCTCTTGTAACCGACCAAGCGCGGAATGCCTGGGCCAAGATCAAAGCGCAGCGCGACCAGATTTGCGCCGCGCTGCCTGCGCCGCGGCGGTCGTTGGCCATGGCCGAGGGGACGCCGGAGGACGAGCACGTCTTTATCCGCGGCAACCACCGCACGCTGGGGCCCGAGGTGGCGCGCCGCAACCTGCAAGTCCTCGGCGGCGAGCAGCGGCCCGCGCCAAGGAATGCGAGCGGACGACTGGAATTGGCCGAGGGACTGGTCGACGGTACGCAACCGTTGGTTCCGCGCGTGATGGTCAATCGCATCTGGCAGCGCCATTTTGGTCGCGGCATTGTCTCGACGCCCGACGACTTTGGCGCCATGGGACAGGCGCCGACACATCCAGAGCTGCTCGACTGGCTAGCCGCCGAGTTCATGCGACAAGGCTGGTCCATCAAAGCACTCGACCGCTTGATCGTGCTCTCCAGTGCGTACCGAATGTCGAACGCCGCTTCGCCCGCGGCGCTCGCTGCCGATCCCGATAACCGCAGTTGGCATCACGTGCCGCGTCGACGGCTGGACGCAGAGTGCATTCGCGACGCCGTGCTTGCCGTATCCGGCCGACTCGACCAGACCATGTATGGGCCGGGCGTGGCGCCCTATCTCACGCAATTCATGAGCGGACGCGGCCGCCCAAAAGAATCTGGTCCGCTCGATGGCCTAGGCCGGCGCAGCATCTATCTCAAAGTGCGGCGCAACTTTCTATCGCCCATGCTCTTGGCTTTCGATTATCCCACACCTTTTACAACGATCGGCCGGCGAACCGTTTCGAATGTACCTTCGCAGGCGCTGGTGATGCTTAACAGTCCCTTCGTCGCTGAACAAGCGTTGATTTGGGCGCAACGCATCCAGGCGCTGCCAGAGTTGAGCGATACCGAGCGTGTCTCGGCAATGTACCGCGAGGCATTGGGACGCGCCCCGGATGAAGACGAGCTTTCCACGGTCGCACGATTTCTGGCCGCCCAACGAGAGCTCTACGATACAGACAGCGAGCAGCATGCGTGGGCTGATTTGGCCCACGTGCTGTTCAATGCCAAGGAATTCGTTTTTGTAGAATAGCTACTCTTTCGGCCCCGCGGCAGACGCTCTTACCACCCACCCACTGCAAACCGATTACTTCCTGCCATGCACTGCCAGCGCTTTCACGAACCTGCTTTGACCCGGCGCGAGATGTTGTCGCGCTCGGCGAATGGGTTTGGCGCACTTGCCCTGGCGGCCTTGGCCGCGGATCCGGCTTACGCGGAATCTTTGGGACGGGAACCATCGACCGTGGGCGACGGGCCGTTGGCCGAAAGGCCGGCGCATTTCCGGCGGCGGGCGACGCGCGTCATTTTCCTATTCATGGATGGCGGTCCGTCCCAGGTCGACACGTTCGATCCGAAACCTCGTCTCGCGCGTGAACACGGTCAGCCGATAAAGGTGCCCGTGCAACCGACGCAATTCGACAACGTCGGCATGGTGCTCGATTCGCCGTGGAAGTTTCGCCAATATGGTCAGAGCGGCATCCCAGTCAGCGAGCTGTTTCCACACGTTGCCACCTGCGTCGACGATCTGGCCATCGTGCGGTCGATGACTTCCAATTTTTCTGAGCACACCAACGCCAACTACTTCATGCACACCGGACTGGGCCAGCAAGGCCGTCCGAGCATGGGGGCCTGGATCACCTACGGCCTAGGGAGCCAATGCCGAAACCTGCCGGGATTCGTCGTGCTCAATAGCGGCATGATTCCGCCCGGCGGACTCGACTGCTTTGGATCCGGATTTCTGCCGGTGGCGTATCAGGGCTCATCATTTCGCGAGGGCGCACAACCGGTTGCCGACCTGCAACCGCTTGAACCGCGCGTAGCACTGCAACAATCCAAACTTGGTTTGCTGCGCGATCTCGATCGTCGCCTGACCGCGCGCGCGGCGCCCGATGATCGCCTGGAAGCGGCCATTGCCAATTACGAGTTGGCCTTTCGCATGCAATCGGCCGTGCCAGAATTGAGCGACATCACAGGCGAAACGCGCGCCACGCACGAAATGTACGGCCTCGACGATCCGCACACCCAAGTCTTTGGGCGGCAATGTCTGCTGGCGCGACGGCTGATCGAGCGCGGCGTTCGATTCATCGAGTTGCTGCCCCAGGACTTGGGCTTCGATCGCTGGGATCAACATAGCCGGCTCAAGGAAGGGCACGCGAAGAACGCGCTGGCGACGGATAAGCCAATTGCCGCTTTGCTGACGGATCTCAAGGCGCGCGGCCTGTTGGACGAAACGCTCGTCGTCTGGGGCGGTGAGTTCGGGCGCACTCCCATGGCCCAAGGAACCGATGGCCGCGATCACAATCCTTTTGGCTTCACCATGTGGCTTGCGGGTGGCGGCATCCGAGGAGGAACGATCTATGGGGCCACAGACGACTACGGCTATCACGCGATCACCGATAAGGTGCAAATTCACGATCTGCACGCCACGATGCTGCATTTGTTGGGCGTGGACCACAAACGCTTGACCTACCGCTTCGGCGGCCGTGACATGCGGCTGACCGACGTCCACGGCGAGATCATCCGGCCGATTCTCAGCTAGGTGTCCAGGAACCGCCCGGCCGGCGCCAGATTCTTTGTTCCGCGGCTATCACGGCTCCGCGCCATCACCAGGAGCCGATATATGCCCGTAACCCATTTACGGAAAATGACATACAGCACCGCGCGCAATTTAGATAATGGACGGCGCATCCGTGCTAGCTTGCCCAGACCTTGACGCAAAAGCCCCTGCATGGTTGAATACCTACCGTTCGGTATACGATTACTGAGCAAGCTAACGAACCTTGCACGTGCAGCGTCTGTCTCGACTGCCTGAGGCATTTCTGATGGCAACACCACTCTCGCCCAACATAGGCTCGAGCGAAATCGCCGAGCGGATTGCCCGCGCCGCCGCGCGCCTGTTCGCGGCAGAAGGTTATGACGCCACGTCGGTGCGCAATATCGTCGCCGCGGCTGACGTCACTAAGCCGACGCTGTACTACCACTTCGAAAGCAAAGAAGCGCTGGCCCAAACGCTGCTCACCACGGCGATCGAGAAGTTGACCGTGGGCATGCAGGAAATTTTGGCGGGCCCTCTGCCGGCGACCGACAAGCTGGTGGCCGTCATCGGGCAACATTTTCGCCTCTGTCAGGACGATCCCGATCTGGCACGTTTTGCATACGCCATGTTCTTCGGCCCGCGCAGTTCGCATCTCTCGACGGTGCTGGCCGAGTTAGGGCAGGTGCTAGCCGGACTGGTTGCACAAACCGTGCAATGCCTGGCTGACGAAAGAATCGTCTCCCGCGAGCGAACGGATGAATGTACCGCCGCGGTGCGCGGCCTGATCACGATTTACACGATGGATTACCTCTATCGCGATCTGTCCCTGGACTCAGGGTTGTCGCGGCGTCTGGTATTTGATCTTTTGGACGGATTTACAAACCGCGCGACTCGCACGCTTCCAGAGCCGCCGAGGAATTGAATAGCTATGCTGCCATTATCCCGACTCACGTTGCTCATCGTGTGCGGTTTAACCGGTCTTACCGTGTTTGGCTGCGGCCATCAGGCGGCGAAGGCCCCCCAAGCCGCCGTAGGACCGAAGGTCGTGCCGGTAACGATCGCGCCGGCCGAACGCCGCTCGGTAGAAACCACGATCGACGTTGTCGGCACCCTCAAGGGATGGGAAGACGTCAAGGTGGGGGCGGAGAAATCCGGCCGCATCGTCAAGGTGCTCCACGACGTCGGTGATCGCGTGAAGCCGGGCGAGCCGCTGGTGGAACTTGAAACCATCAATGCCGATCTGGCCGTGAAGCAGGCTGAGCAGAGATTGATTTCCGAGCTTGCCAAGCTCGGGCTAAGGGAATTTCCTCGCGAGGATTTCAACGTGGCGAGGTTGCCTGCCGTCATCCAAGCCCAGGTAGCTGTCGACCGTGCCGAGCAGAAGTTCGCCCGCGAGCAACGGCTGGCCGAAAAGAAGGTCAACACGGTCGAATCTTACCAAGACGCCGAATTCGAGCTGCGCGACAAGAAAGCGGCCCTCGACAATGCCATGCTCTCGGCGCGTGCCACTTTGGCATCGTCGACTGCTAGCCGCGTCGAGTTGGACGTGGCGCGACAGGCCCGCGAGGATTTGATCGTTTACGCGCCCGAGCCGTCGAAGCCACCTAAAAATCTGGCCGAGCCCATCGAGTTCGCCGTCACGAAACGCACGGTTTCCGAAGGGCAGATGATTCGCGAAGGGGAGCAGGTCGCGCAATTGATTATCGATAATCCCCTGCGCATGTGGGTCAACGTTCCCGAGCGCTACAGTCCTCATGCCCGCATCGGGCAAGAAGTACGGTTGACCGTCGCCTCGCATCCTGGCCAATCGTTTGCCGGGACGGTGACCTGGATCAATCCGGGAGTTGACGCCGAGAGCCGTACGTTTCAGGTCGAGGTCTCGGTCCCCAACGACGACCGCGCCCTGCGGCCAGGAGGATTCGTCAAAGCCGCGGTAGTGACGAGTCAGGCCAGCGAGAAAACGGTCGTGCCGATCGAAGCCATCGTGCAATATGCGGGCGTCACAAAACTGTTTGTCGTGCGCGACGACAAGGCATACTCCATACCGGTCGAGACGGGAACGGAAGGCAACGGTTGGGTCGAGGTGCAGGGAGACGTGCCCGCCGATGCACAGGTCGTCGTGACTGGCCAAACTCAGTTAGCCGACGGGACGGCGATCACGATTCGTAAGGCGCTGGATCAGCCCACCGCCGAGGCCGCGCACGCCGCGCCCCCCGATCACGAGCGCAAGCCCTCTGACACCACGTCCGGATAACCAACTGGCCGGTGATTGCCGTGACAACGCGAACTTTCCCAAAGTCTCCGCAACGACCGAACGAAACGATCTTTCCAACCTACGCAATGCGTGTTTGATCCATGGGCATCTCTGACATCTGCATTCGTCGGCCAGTCTTTACCTGGGTGCTGGTCGCCTCGCCGGTGGTGCTCGGAATCCTGTCATATTTCCGGCTGGGGGTCGACCTGTTTCCGAACGTCGACTTCCCGGTGTGCGCAGTGACCACGACCTTGCCCGGTGCCAGCGCCGAGGAGATGGAAACTTCGATCTCGAAGCCCATCGAAGACGTTATCAACACTGTGTCAGGCGTCGACGCCATTCGCTCGGTCAGCTCCGAAGGAATGTCGATCGTTACCGTGCAGTTCTTGCTTTCCAAAAACGGGGACGTGGGGACGCAGGAAGTTCGCGATAAGGTGGGCTCCGTCCTGGCACAGCTACCCAAGGGAACAGAGCAGCCCATTGTCGACCGCTTCGAGACCGACGCGCAACCGATCCTGACAATTGCCGTGTCGGGTCGCCGCGATTTGCGCGAGATCACGGAGCTGGCCCGCAAACGAATTAAGGAACAGTTGGAAACCGTGAGCGGCGTCGGCGCCGCCACGATCGTGGGAGGGCGCACGCGCGCGATGTCCGTGACAGTCGATACGGACAAGCTAGTCGCATACCGACTATCGATCGACGACGTGCAATCGGCACTCGAGCGACAGAATCTGGAAGTGCCTGGCGGCCATATCGAGCAAGGTCCGCGCGAAATGGTGCTCCGCACGCTGGGACGCCTCCATACCGCTGCCGAGTTCAACAATCTCATCATCGCCAATCGCGGCGGCTACCCGATCCGCATCAAAGACGTGGGCGAGGCCGTCGATTCGATCGAAGAGCCGCGATCCATGGCCCGGCTCGACGGCCAGGCCGCCGTGAGCGTGATGGTGCAAAAGCAGTCGGGCACCAACGTCGTCAAAGTGACCGACGACGTGAAGGCCAAGCTCAATACGATCCTGCCGACGCTTCCCCCCGATATCAAGCTGGAAATCACGCGCGACCAGTCGCGGTTCGTCAAACGTTCCATCGAGGAAGTGAAATTCCACTTGTTGCTGGCCGCCGGACTGGTTTCGGCCACGATCCTGCTCTTCATTCGCGATTGGCGCACGACGGTTATCGCCACGCTGGCCATTCCCACGTCGATCGTGCCCACATTCGCCTTCATGTATTACATGGGCTTTACGCTCAACAACATCACCATGCTGGGGCTGATACTGGCAATTGGTATCGTGATCGATGATGCCGTGGTGGTGCACGAAAATATTTTCCGGCATATGGAGGAGCATGGCCTGGACAGCATGGAGGCGGCCCGCATTGGCACGCGCGAGATCGTGCTACCGGTCATGGCCACTAGCTTGTCGCTGGTCGTTATCTTCCTGCCCTTGGCCTTCATGGGTGGAATCATCGGGCGATTCTTTTCCAGCTATGGGCTGACCGTGGCCTTTGCCATTGTGATGAGCTTGTTCGTCTCGTTCACGCTCACCCCCATGCTGTGCAGCCGATTTCTCAAGCTTGATCCTTCCGAAGCTGGCCATGCCAAGAGCAAGTCGGGCTTCATATGGCGGCTGGTCGACGGGGCCTACGGGTTGATCCTGCGCGGCTCGTTGCGCGCGAAGACACTGGTCGTGATCATTACGATTCTGGTCGTCGCCAGCACCGTGCCGATCGCCAAGATCATGGGTATCTCGCTCATTCCGCGCGACGACCAGAGCGAGTACGAAGTTCACGTGATCACCCCCGAAGGATACGCGCTCGATCGCACCGACAAGATCATGGCCGAGCTCGAAAGCCGGTTGTGGAAGCTGCCTGGCACGGTCCATGTGTTCACAACCATCGGCAGTACGAACCGCAACGCCAAGGGCCAAGGCAGCGTCACCGAGGGCACCATTTATGTGCGGATGGAGGAGCTCGAAGATCGCGAATACACTCAGTTCGCCATCCAGAAAGAGGCGCGGCAGATCCTGACCGACTATCCCGACTTGCGCGCCAGTGTCAACGACGTCTCACCGTTTCAGGGCGGGGGACGGGCGCAGATTTTCCAGGTCGAAATGCACGGCCCCGAACTGGAGAAGTTGGCCGAACTATCCGACGATTTGATGGAGCGGATGAAAAACGCAGGCGGCATGACCGACGTCGATACGACCCTCGCGCTGCGGAAGCCCGAATTGCAAGTGGTCGTCGACCGCGAGGCGGCCAGCGACCTGGGAATCTCGGTCGGCATGATTGCCGACTCGTTGCGAATCCTGGTCGGCGGCATGCCCGTCTCGACGTTCCGCGATCAGGGAGAGCAATACGATGTCTGGCTGCGCGCTCAGGCCGGCGACCGCTCCAGCGTTCACGATCTGTACGGGCTGTCGATTTCGTCCCCCACGGTGGGGCCGGTGTCGCTATCGAATTTGGCGCGAGTGGCCGAACAGCGAGGTCCCAGCCAGATTGAGCGTAAGGACCGTCAACGATTAGTCACGGTATTGGCAAACCCCGACGGTATCGCGCTGAACGACGTACAGCAGCGCACCGAGGCGTTGCTGGCTGAGATGCAACTGCCCCCCTCCTATTCGTACACCTTTGGCGGGCAGGCCGAGACGTTGGCCGAGACTGGCTACTATCTGCTGATTGCCTTCGTGATGTCGATCTTGTTCATGTATCTGATTCTGGCGGCTCAATTCGAAAGCTGGTCGCAGCCGGTCGCTATTTTGATGGCGCTACCTGTGACCATTCCGTTTGGCCTGTTGTCGCTCGTGCTGGCGCAGACGCCGATGGACATCTACGCCATGTTCGGTCTGTTCATGCTGGTCGGCATCGTCAAGAAAAATGGCATCTTGCAGATCGATGCCACGAACCAGTTGCGCGCGCGGGGGATGGCGCGCAAAGAGGCCGTGCTGGAAGCCAATCACACCCGACTGCGGCCGATTTTGATGACCACCGTAATGCTGGTGGCTGCGATGGTGCCGATCGCGCTGGGCAAGGGCCCCGGCTCGGGCGCGAGAGCCAGCATGGCCAAGGTGATCATCGGCGGCCAATCACTGTCGCTGATATTGGCACTGATCGTTACGCCCGTGTTTTATGTAATTCTCGATTCGTTCGGCAGTTTTCTGCATCGCATCGGTTTTCGCTTGTCGGTCGTGCAGCCCTCTGAGACGGCGGGGCATTCCCCGAAAGGTGCCGCAGGCGCCGCCGCGCTGGCGGCCAAAAAGGAAACGGCCGACGACGAGATGGCCGAAGAGAGCCTGGTATAACGCACCGCGATTGTCGCCAGCGCAACTCTCACATGACGACAATAGGTCATTGCACGCCCCACCTCGTTCCGCTAAAAGCGGAGATGGCGTTCCGCACTCTGTCTTCGCGTCAGCCGACCTAGAGGCTCGATATGCCAACCACGTACGAACCGGCCGCAGCCGTGGCCGCCCTGCAGCGGATCGATAAGCACCTGGCAAAGCTTATTCGCCGGGTCGGGCCGATCACGCTTGAGCAGCGCCGCATGGATGACACATTTCAGACGCTGGTGCGCGCGATCGTCTATCAACAGCTATCGGGCAAGGCTGCCGCCACGATTCACGGCCGCGCGGTCGACGCGTTCGGCGTGCGCAAGAAGATCAAGCCCGAGCGTTTGCTCGCGGCCAAAGACGACGAGCTGCGCGCCGTGGGGATGTCCCGTGCCAAGGTAGCGGCCGTCAAGGATCTGGCCGCCAAAACGCTGGACGGCACCGTGCCGACGTTGGCCAAGTTGCGACGCATGAGCGATGAAGAAATCGTCGAGCGCTTGACCAGCGTTCGTGGCATCGGCGTCTGGACCGTCGAAATGTTGCTGTTGTTCCGGCTGGGCCGCCCCGACATTTTACCCATTTCGGACCTGGGGGTTCGCAAGGGCTTCATGCTCACCTATGGGCATGACGAGATGCCCAAGCCGTCCGTGGTCCTCGCGCATGGCGAACGTTGGCGGCCGTACCGCTCGGTGGCCAGTTGGTATCTGTGGCGTGCCTGCGATCTGACGGCAAAAAAAACGCCGGTGCCCATGTAAGCGCGGGTATTCAGCGCACGGCCGACCGTGCACTATACGCCGACGCGATTTCGTCATTCGCAGGGGTTCGACGTGGCGTCACTCTGGTCGGGCGAATCCTCTGCGGGGGATTCCGTATCGTCCTCCTCGGCCGGCGCACCAGCTTTCTTGGCGCGCGGCTTCTCGGGCAATGGCGGCCAACGAAAAAGCAACATCGGATTGGCACCGGTCTCTGGATCAAGCTCTTCTTCGTGTGGCACCGGAAACCGGGTCGAGGGGCTATAGATCAAATAGCCCTCGGCCGTCAATGCGTAGCGAAAGAGATCGCCCGATGTCGGGTCGTCGGGCACATTCGTAAGATAGGCGGGAACAAGCGCCGCCAACTCCGCCGCAGGATGTCCCTCGCGCCGTCGGTAACGTTCTAGCGCCACGGCGACGATCAGCAGTCTTCGCGTCAACTCGCAGCGCACGAAGGCAATTACAGTCATGTTAATCGATGGCAGCATTTGCCGAGTTATCAAGTGAATGGGCGATTGCAGGCTGCCCATATCGAGACGGAGTTCATCTATCGCAGCCATCATTTGCGGCCACGGTTGTC
>DASXEJ010000359.1 GCA_036490175.1 Pirellulales bacterium
AGCCGTCTCAAAAGGAATGAATCGTGGCCAAGAAGTTGTGGATTGCCTGTGGATTTGTCACGGCTTTGTCGTACGTCGTTGCCGGCCAGCATTCGTGGGCCGCGGAGCCTGCACCACTCAAACTACACGCCCGCAGCCGCACATTGGTTAAGAACGCCACTGGAACTAGGGACGCTGTGGCCAAGGAGGAATCGGGCAAGGAGGGGATCGAGGCCGCGAAGCCGACGGTTAGCGAAAAGCTGGTCGAGTGGGATCCGGCGAAGACGGCCCTCATCATTTGCGATATGTGGGACAACCACTGGTGCCGGGGCGCCGCCGAGCGCGTCGTCGAGTTGGCGCCGACCGTGAACAAGCTGGCCCAGGAACTTCGGCAGCGCGGGGTACTCGTGATCCACGCCCCCAGTACCTGCGTTGACTTCTACAAAGACACGCCGCAACGCAAACGTGCCCAGGCCGCACCTGTGGCCAAGGCATCCGTGCCCCTCTCGCAGGCGACACGTTGGGGAACCAAATGGTGCTGGCCGGACCCACGCCGCGAGAGTGAGCTGCCGATCGACGATTCAGACATGGGCTGCGATTGCACGCAGCAATGCGAGATTAGCGGCCCCTGGACGCGCGAAATCAGCTTGATCGACATCGCCGAGCCCGATGCCATCAGCGACGACGGGCAGGAAGTCTACAACCTGCTTGCCGAGCGTGACATCGACAACATTCTCATCGCCGGAGTGCATCTCAACATGTGCGTGCTGGGGCGGTCCTTCGCCATCCGTCAGATGGTCGCGCTCGGCAAAAACGTGATCTTGGTGCGTGACTTGACCGACACGATGTACAACTCGCGGATGAGACCCTTTGTCAATCATTTCCGCGGCACGGACCTGGTCGTGGAACACATCGAACGTTACTGGTGCCCAACAATTACCAGTGCCGACGTGCTCGGGGGCGATGCATTTCGATTCAAGGCAGACACAATGAACGGGAAATGATGAACTGGCTGAAGGGCCGTTCCGTGGCGCGATTCCGCCTGTTCGTCACTCCGCATGTATCGTTCATTATTTCTTCTCGATATGTCCCCCGAATTGAAAGCGCATTGCCGAGAGCAGCTTGTCGGCGAATTCTTCTTCGCCGCGTGAGGTAAAACGTTGATAGAGCGCAGTGCTCAAAACCGGTGACGGCGCGCCTTCCTCGATGGCGGCCAGGATGGTCCAGCGCCCCTCGCCCGAATCCGAAACGCGGCCAGTGAATTGCGCCAACTGAGAATCTTTGGCCAAAGCGGCCGCCGTGAGATCCAACAGCCACGAGGCAATCACGCTGCCCCGTCGCCAGACTTCGGCCACATCGGGCAGATTCAGCTTGTACTGATAGTGCTCTGGGTTGCGTAGCGGCGTGGTCTCGGCATCGATCGATTGTGTGCGCGTGCCAACGTCGGCGTGTTTGAGGATGTTCAGCCCTTCGGCGTAGGCGGCCATGATGCCGTACTCGATGCCGTTATGGACCATCTTGACGAAATGGCCGGCTCCCGAGGGACCACAATGCAGATAGCCCAATTCGGCGGTGCCGCCGAGTTTCTCGCGGCCGGGCGTGCGATCGATCGTTCCCACACCGGGAGCCAGCGTCTTCAGAATCGGGTCGAGCCGGGCCACGGCCGCATCGGGGCCGCCGATCATCATGCAATACCCACGGTCCAGTCCCCACACGCCCCCTGAGGTGCCGACGTCGACATAGTGAATCCCCTTGGGGGCGAGCAGCTGGGCTCGCCGAATATCGTCGATGTAGTAGGAATTGCCACCATCGATGAGGATATCGTCCTTAGCCAGGCGCGCGGCGAGGTCAGATACCGAGCTTTCTACCACGGCAGCCGGCACCATTAGCCACACCGCGCGCGGCGGTGCGAGCTTGGCCACAAAATCTTCGATCGACGTCGCAGCCGTGGCACCGTCCTTGGCCAGTTCCTGCACCGCGTCGAGATTGCGGTCGTAAACGACGCACTGGTGGCCCGCCTTAATCAACCGGCGAACCATGTTGGCCCCCATCCGTCCCAGGCCGATCATTCCGAGTTGCATGCCGAAACTCCCTTGAAAAGAAATTGGTGAATGCGAAATGATGAACCAGTGACAGCGAAGACGGCAAGCCTTACGGCGCTTCGTACCACTTCATTCATCGATCATCATTCAACGTTTGCAATGTCATAGCTCTCGTCCGAGCAGAGTTACGGACGCGGCAAGAGTTCCGCTGCCGCCTCGTCCAAAAGCCACGTTATCGTACCATTTTGCGGCTGCACGCCCGCGGCCGGACGATCCGCGATCGTGGCCTGTCCGCCGAGCACGTCGCGCACGGGCTCGGCTTTGTTGGTTCCTGCAACCAAGAAGACAACATGCCGCGCCGCGTTCAATACAGGAAACGTCAGCGTCACACGATCGACCGGAGGGGGCAAAACGCCGGGTGGGCTGCTGATGACCCAGGCCCGTTGTTCGGCGAGCGCCGCGGCGCGGGGAAACAGCGATGCGGTATGTCCGTCGTCTCCCAGGCCCAACAATACCAGATCGAACGCTGGCGGAGCCGCGGACAGCGGCACACCGAAGAATCGCGCTAAATCGTTGGCATATGCCGCGGCGCTGTCGGCGGGCGTGGCCAGATTGGTCGGAATCGACAAGGCATGATCCGCAGCGATTGGTGCCTGTGCAAGTAGTGCGCGACGCGCCATCGCGAAATTACTGCGCGAGTCGTCGTGCGGCACGAAGCGTTCGTCGCCAAAAAAGAAATAAGTCTTACTCCACGGGATCTGTACCGAGGCAGGCGCCGTGACGAGCAGTGAATACGCCTTCTCCGGCGTATGGCCGCCGGCTAGCACCAAAGTAAACCGGCCGCGTTGGGCCACCGCGGTAGTTGCAGCCCTCTGGATTAAATCCGCCGCAAGCGCGGCCAATTCGTCGGCGTCCTTGGCGATGCGGATTTCCCGATTCATGCACGCGTCCTCGATCAGCGTCATCACACGTGGCAAAGTCGTCGTGCCGACCCCGTTTGGGCGGCAAGACATTAGCTGGGCAAACTACCGGGTCTAGCGTCTGACGGTCCAACAGTCTAGCGTTTCACCGGCCCGACATTCTAGCTGCGTCGACCAAACTTCCTCGGACCAAGGAAAAAAACGGACGGCGACGATCGAAAGTCCCAAAGTGTCCACAGCCCGGATTACCATGTCTCGCGGCGCGGCAAGAGTGTATTGTGTCGGTGGGTAAAATCTGGGCCGAGCATGGGCAAAACACCCGTCGGTGACGCATGAGTTGTCGGTCGACTAAAGTTTGATTCTGAGTGCGAAGGAGAAAGCGATGCAGGTGCTGGCCATCGATGTGGGAGGAACGCATGTCAAGATACTTGCCTCGGGGGCAGACACTCCGCGCAAGTTCGTTTCGGGCCCCACGCTTTCGGCGGCACAAATGGTGCCACTGGTTCAGCAGTTGGCCGCCGATTGGCAATACGACCATATCGCTATCGGCTTTCCCGGCCCCGTGCTGCGGGGCAAGCCGATCTCCGAGCCGTATAATCTCGCCCCGGGCTGGGTTGGCTTCGATTTCGCTGCCGCCTTCGACCGACCGGTCCAGCTCATCAACGACGCGGCCATGCAGGCGCTCGGTAGTTACGAAGGGGGCAAGATGCTGTTCCTGGGTCTGGGCACCGGACTAGGTTCGGCGATGGTGATCGACGGCGTCCTCGAGCCACTGGAGCTTGCGCATCTCAGGTATCGCAAACGCACCTATGAAGACTATGTGGGTCTGCGTGGCCTAGAGCGATTCGGCAAGAAGAAATGGCGTGCCTTAGTCAATGACGTGGTCGTTACCTTGTCGGCCGCGCTGGAACCAGACTACGTCGTACTCGGCGGAGGTAACGTCAAGAAACTTGAGACGCTCCCCAAAAACTGCCGCGCCGGCGACAATGTCAACGCGTTCCGTGGCGGCTTCCGCCTGTGGGAACAAAGCGGTACGCTGGCGGCGACACCTATGGCCGCCCAAGTGTCGGCCGCCGCACCCTCGACCATGGACGCGACAACAATGAGCACAGGCAAGCCGACTTCCGCCCCATCGAAAACATGGTCAGCCCTGCAAGCCCATTACGAAAAAATAAGGAACACGCACCTGCGGCAATTCTTTGCCGATGACCCGGGCCGCGCCGAGCGATTCTCGATCGACGCTGTTGGCCTGCATCTGGACTACTCGAAGAATCGCATCACGGACGAGACCATGCGCCTGTTGCGGCAACTGGCCGACGAGTCGCGCCTGGCCGAGCGACGCGATGCCATGTTCCGTGGCGAGCGGATTAACATTACCGAAAATCGTGCAGTGTTGCACGTCGCGCTACGTGCCCCGCGCGGTGAAAAGATCCTCTTCGATGGCCAGGACGTGGTGCCCGAGGTTCACGCGGTGCTCGACAAGATGACCGAGTTCGCCGACCTTGTGCGCAGCGGTCGCTGGCTGGGGCATACCGGGCGGCCGATCCGCAATGTGATCAACATTGGCATCGGCGGCTCGGACTTGGGACCAGTCATGGCCTACGAGGCGCTGCGGCATTACAGCGACCGCAGCCTGACGTTTCGTTTCGTATCGAACGTGGACGGCACCGACTTCGCCGAGGCGGTGCAGGGCCTCGATGCCGCCGAGACGCTATTAATCGTCTCTTCGAAGACTTTCACCACGCTTGAGACGATGACCAACGCCCACACGGCCCGCGACTGGTCTCTGCGTACCTTGAAGGACGAGTCGGCGGTGGCGAAGCACTTCGTGGCCGTTTCGACCAACGATAAAGAGGTGAAGAAGTTCGGCATCGACACCGACAATATGTTCGGCTTCTGGGATTGGGTCGGCGGCCGCTATTCGATGGACTCGGCTATCGGATTATCGACGATGCTAGCCGTAGGGCCCGATAACTTTCGCGCGATGTTGGCCGGCTTCCACGCCATGGACGAGCATTTTCGCACGGCGCCCTGGGAGGGCAATCTGCCGGTGATCATGGGGTTGTTGTCGATCTGGTACAACGATTTCTTCGGAGCAGAAACCGTTGCAGTGCTGCCGTACGATCAGTATTTGAAACGCTTTCCAGCGTACTTGCAGCAGCTGACGATGGAGAGCAATGGCAAGCACGTCACGCTCGCCGGCGCGCCAGTTGCGCACAAAACCGGCCCCATCTATTGGGGCGAGCCTGGCACCAACGGCCAGCATTCGTTTTATCAATTGATCCATCAGGGAACGCGGCTCATTCCCTGCGACTTTCTTGGCTTTTTGCACACGCTTAATGCGCTTGGGGATCATCACGATATTCTCACCGCCAATCTGTTTGCGCAAACCGAGGCCCTGGCCTTCGGCAAAACGCCCGCCGAGGTCAAGGCCGAGGGGACGCCGGACTGGCTCGTGCCGCACAGGGTGTTTGAGGGAAATAGGCCGACGAATACGATCCTGGCCGATCGACTGACGCCCGAGGTGCTTGGCAAACTGGTGGCTCTATACGAGCACAGCGTTTTTACGCAGGGCGTAATCTGGGACATCGACTCGTTCGATCAATGGGGAGTCGAGTTGGGCAAGGTGCTGGCCAACCGGATTATCCCGGAGCTGAAATCACCGAAAGAACCGGAGTTGAAGCACGATAGCTCGACCACGGCGCTGATTCACCGTTACCGCGAGGCCCGCGGCGCGACTTGAGCGGCAAATGCGAGAGGTCGAAACGAATTCTGCCCCGCACGCCTGCACAAGGATGATAACGACCCATCGACAGAAATCGGCCTCGAAAGTGACCCGGACAATGCACTTGCAGAAATCTCAAGAGCCAACTGAATTCTTTTCGTGCTTTCAACTGTTGGTTATTCAGACAAGCTGACTCGAGGCAGCACGAACACAACGAGTGATAATACGGAACGTGTTTTTCGCGGGAGGGTACGATGCCCAATGAAAAGTCCGATGCGCTAGTCTTCTTCGGCGCGACGGGAGATCTCGCCTACAAGAAAATCTTTCCATCGCTTCAGGCGATGATCAAACATGGCAATCTCGACATGCCGGTCATCGGCGTCGCCAAGGCGGGCTGGAACCTGGACCAGTTGCGAGCACGGGCGCGAGCCAGCCTGGCCGAGCATGGAGGCGTCGATGAAGCGGCCTTCGCCAAGCTCTCGGAACGACTCCGGTACGTGGACGGTGACTATAATGATCCGGCTACATACGTGGAGCTGAAGAAGCAACTGGCCAGCGCACAGCGGCCGTTGCACTACCTGGCCATCCCGCCCAGCTTGTTCGAGCGTGTTGCCGAAGGACTGGCCTCGGCCAGCTGCACGATGCACTCTCGTGTTGTAGTCGAAAAGCCATTCGGCCAGGATCTAGCATCGGCCCAAGAACTGAACCGCATTCTGCACAAGTTCTTTCCCGAGTCGGCGGTCTACCGAATCGACCATTACCTGGGCAAAGAACCGGTCATGAACCTGGTTTACTTCCGTTTCGCCAATCCTATCCTGGAGCCGATCTGGAACCGGCACTATTTAGACTGCGTGCAGATCACGATGGCCGAGAGCTTTGGCGTTGAGGGGCGCGGCAGATTCTACGAAGAGGCCGGCGCCATTCGCGATGTGGTGCAAAACCACATGCTGCAACTGGTGGCAGAGATCGCCATGGAACCGCCAGCGGGACGCGATGCCGAGTCGATGCGCGATGAAAAGTATAAGGTGCTGCGGATGATGGAGCCGCTCTGCCCCGAGTCGGTTGTACGCGGCCAATTTCGCGGTTATCTGCAAGAGAAGGGAGTGGCTCCGGATTCGACCGTCGAGACCTTCGCCGCTTGCCGCTTCTCGGTAAACAACTGGCGCTGGGCCGGCGTGCCGTTCTACGTGCGGGTCGGCAAGTGTTTGCCCGTCACCTCGACCGAAGTGAGGGTCATCCTGAAAAAGTATCCGCAGACGATTCTGGGCGAGACGACCCCCTCCTGGTCGAACTATCTCCGCTTCCGGCTCAACCCCGAGGTGGTGCTGGCCCTCTCAACGCGCGCCAAGGTGCCCGGCGAGCAAATGATCGGAGAGGAAGTCGAATTGCACGCGCAGCACCAGAGTCCCGAAGATCGCGAACCGTACGAACGACTGCTGGGAGACGCCATTGATGGCGACCAAACACTGTTCACGCGGCAGGATGCCGTCGAGGCAGCCTGGCGCGTTGTCGACCCTGTGCTAGGCAATGCCACGCCGCTGCACATTTACGAGCCGAACACGTGGGGACCGCCCGATGCCGACAAGGCACTGATTGATGGCCACGGCCCGTGGTACAACCCCGCGGCAAGCGAGCCTGTAAAAGATTAGATCGTCGCACGGCTTTCCGCATCTCGGCAGCGCGTAGCTACGCGATGATCTCGCGCACTACGCGGCCATGCACGTCGGTCAGTCGAAAGTCGCGGCCGCCAAAGCGATAGGTCAACCGTTCGTGGTCCATGCCAAGCAGATGCAGAATCGTGGCGTGCAGATCATGGATCGTGCAGACACCGTCGACGGCTTGCATGCCAAGCTCGTCGGTCGCTCCATAAATCGTGCCGCCGCGGATGCCACCACCGGCCATCCAGACAGAGAATCCTTCGGGATGGTGGTCTCGTCCGTCGCGGCCCGCAGAATGGGGAGTGCGACCAAACTCGCCGGCCCACACGACGAGCGTTTCGTCAAACAGCCCACGCGCTTTGAGATCGCGAATCAATCCAGCTACGGCCTGATCGGTATCTAGCGCGTTCTTTTCGTGTCCTTTTTTCAAATCGCCATGTTGGTCCCAAGTTCCGTTTGATGCACCCGGAGGGCAGGTGATCTCGACAAAACGGACGCCCGCCTCGACCAGCCTGCGGGCACGCAAGCATTGAATGCCGTAAAGCCGCTTGGTCGGTACATCGGAATCGATGCCGTACATCTTGTGCGTGGCAGCCGTCTCGCGACCCAGGTCGAGCACGTCGGGCACAAGTAGTTGCATGCGGGCGGCCATCTCATAATTCTTGACGGCACTTTCGACCGCGTCGTCACCTCCGAGGGCGCGAGAAAAGGCCCTGTCTTCGCCGGCCAGCAGAGCCAACTTAGCTTGCTGGAGTCGTTGGTCCTTATCGGCAGGCTGGATGTTATCGATCGGCGTTCCGTCGGCGGCAAACAACGTGGCCTGGTAATTGGCTGGCAGAAAGCCGCCAGAAAAATTCTCCAGTCCTCCGCAAGGAACCACACCAAAGCTCAGCACGACGAAGCCTGGCAGGTTCTCGTTTTCGCTTCCCAGGCCATAGGTGACCCACGACCCCAGGCTCGGGCGGCCGGCGTTGTTGACGCCGGTGTGCAGCCGCAGCACGCCGGTGGAATGCAGCGGCAAATCGGCTTTCATCGAGCGGACGACGGCCAGGTCATCTACGCAGGCCGCAATATGTGGAAACAATTCGCTGACCGGCATGCCCGATTCGCCGTGCTGGCGAAAGGTCCAAGGACTCTTCAGCCATTGGCGGTTGCCGTTGGCTGTGGGATTGGTCGATGTCGTGAACGGCTGACTGTCGAGCTCTGCAAGCTTGGGCTTCGGATCGAACGAGTCTACATGCGATACGCCGCCGTCCATGAAGCAAAAAATGACACTCTTGGCTCTTGGCGAGAAATGCGCCCGTGGCGACGCGCCGGCCGGTACTGGCGTCGCGCCAGCGTCTTGATCGATCAATCCTGCCAGCGCAAGCATCCCAAAGCCCGTCGCCGACGAAGCGAGCAGCTGGCGACGCGACAGGCCGCCGGGATGTCTGCCGAGGCAACTGGTTCGGGAAGACTTTGGCGCCGTCATTACTCGGTCTCTGCAATCGTAGACGGAAACGTTGAACGAAATCGCGGGCGTGGCTTTTCTTCTTCCCTAGGATTTGTCCCGTTCGACAAGGAACGTTCCAACTCCATCAAGGAATAAAAATGAACTCCTTGAGATTGAAGACCGTGTGCGCCACATCCCGCCACACGTCTCGGCTACGTAATATGTCCGTCGTCGGCACCTCGTGAAGTGCGGCAAACGTCGTAACCGTCTCGGCGAACCGAAGCTGTTCTTCGTCGGTCGGAGCCCGACAAAGAGCTTGCCGGAATACGGCATCGATCCGCGCGGCTACCGACAAGTCATCTCGCGATACTAGTCGACCTGCCCATTCGTCTGCCTGACCGAGCACAAACGGATCGTTCAAAAGTGCCAAAGCCTGGGCCGGCACATTGGTCATGTCACGGCGGCCGCGCGACACTTTGCCGCCGGGCAGGTCGAAGGCGCTGAGGAACTTGGGCGCTTCCATCAAGTTGTTCTTGATATAAATGCTCCGCCGTCCGGCACCGTCGAGCGGGCCGGGGAACAGTCGCCGGTCCGCATTCTCCTTGTCGCGATACGGCTGGATGCTCATGCCGTACAGCGTGCCATCCAGCCGACCCGAGGTCGCCAAGATGGAATCACGAATCGTCTCGGCTTCCATCCGACGCGCGGGATAGTGCGCCAACATCCGGTTCTGTGGGTCGATTTCCGTCTCGCCGGCGCCTGGACGATTAGCGGCGCGAAACGCCCGCGTTAGCACCAACGAGCGTATCAACTGCTTGACCGACCACCCCTCTTCGACAAAGGTGGCCGCCAGATAGTCGAGCAATTCGGGATGTGAAGGAAGGTCGCCGACATGTCCAAAATCGTCAACCGTACGGACCAAGCCCGTGCCGAACACGTGATGCCAAATACGATTGACCATGACACGTGCGGTGAAAGGATTATCAGAACTGGCGATGCGATTAGCTATTTCCAGGCGACCGCTACCAGGATCCGCAAAGGGGGCGACGGACGTCGAGAGCGCCTCGAGATAGCGGCGAGGTACAGTCTGCCCCGGCCGCCAGCAATCGCCGCGGAGGAGTACAGCCTGGTCTAATCCTGGCCCAAAGTCGGCCACCCCAGGCACGACGCGCGGCAACGACAGCTCGGCTTCGATCTTTTGGTATTGCGAGACAAGCGATGCCAATTGAGGGTAGCGCGCGCTGGAATTCGAGAGTAGCCCACCGCGCGCGAGCGTGTCGAGCCAGCGTACATCGTCGTCGGTCGCCTGATTCGCTCCCCAAGCCTGCACCGCCGCCGCGACGATTGTCGCATAGCGGTTCGCCAGTTCGGTCAGGGTCGTTGGCTCGGCTCCGGCGAACAGAGATCGCAGGTGTGCAAGCTCAGGCTGGGGCGGATTTTCGCCGTCGTGCACAACGGCGCGCGTGATTCCGAAATACGAACGAGGATTCTCAGCTGCCTTTTCCCACGGCAGCTTGTAGTTCTCTTTGTCGCCGCCGAGAGCGCTAAGTTGGTCGGGAAACTTCGGATTGTCGAACATCGTCATCAGCTCGGCGTATGTGCGCAAGCTTTCGCGATCATCCGGCGGCTCGAAGGTGATCCAGGTCAGGTCGCCGCTCGTTAGTGCTTTATAATTCTTGTAGTTAAGTTGGCAGTTGTTCGACACGAGCCGTAGCGCGCTGCTGCGCTGGCCCATGACCTGAAAGCTGATGTATTGTTTTCCTGTCGCGAGCACCGGCGAACGGAGCGTGCCGTTGAGCTTGTCCGAAACGGCATGCGTAAAGCAGCCTGCCGGCAGAACGGCGCGGACCACGGCGTCACCATCAACACTGACAACGAAATCGCCACTCCGGCCCGGTGGCTCGCGCAGGCCTTGACCCCCGACCTGCCAGCCGGCATGGTCGCCGTGGCGAAAATCGGCATAAGTCTGGAATTGCTGCTCATTGGCAACGGTGCGTTCGTTGTCATCGCGCGCCAGTGCGGTCGCCAGTTCGCGCCACTTGGCCACGAATTCCGACTCGTCCGCGGCCGCAGCAGCGCGCCAAGGCTCGAGGGGATCTTCGCGCGGGGCTTTTTCAACTGACAGTGCCGCGACCCACTTTTCTAATCGTTGTGGATCGAGCCCCGTGATCAGCGATTCAACCGCGGAACTCTTGGTGCGCTTGGCCTGCGCCGCCAACAGGTAACGGGCGAATTCCGTCGCATCATGCTGCCATAGTTCTGCAAGTTCCTTGCGCAGACGCCCTTTGGTTTCGCGCAGTCGCTGGATCCGTTCGGCATTTACTTCCGGGGCATCGATCGTATGACTGACCTGCCGACTGCCGCGCACGACGCCCAGCAGTGCATAGTAATCCTCGGTCGAGACAGCATCGAGCTTGTGATTATGGCACCTTGCGCAGGCAATCGTGGTGGCCTGAAAGGCCTTGCTGAGCGTGTCGATCTGATTATCGGCCAGGTCGTAGCCGATTTGCCGCAGAGCGATGCAATCGTCGTGATTCGCCTCGCCGAAGCGATAAAACGCGGTGCCGATCACCGATTCGTTGAACTGCTCTTGAGGGTTGTAGCGCGGTTGCGGCAGCAAATCTCCGGCAATGTGCTCGCGCACAAACTGATCGTAGGGGAGATCATTGTTGAAGGCGCGGATTAAATAGTCCCGATAACGCCAGGCATGATGTACTTCGTAATTCCACTCGTTGCCATGCGTCTCTGAGAATCTCACAATGTCCAGCCAATGCCGCGCAAAACGCTCGCCAAAATGAGGCGATGCAAGCAGCCTGTCAACAAGCCGCTCAATGGCAGCTTGCGCGTCGCCTGATGCGCTTTGCTCGCGCGTAATATCCCAATCGGTGAGGAACGTTGTTGTCTGTTCAAGAGTCGGCGGCAAGCCGGTAATCACCAACGAAAGTCGGCGCAACAATGTGCGAGGGTCGGCGGCATTCGCCGGAGTCAGCCCTTGCGATGCCAGCGCGGCCTGGAGGAATCGATCTACAGGATGTGTCGACCATGACGCGTCGGCCAACGGAGGTAATTCCGGTCGGCGTACGGGCTGCATGCTCCACCAGGCGCGGCGTACCTGCAAAGTCTGCTCCCACGGCTCGGCAGACGTAGCAGGCGGCGGTGCGGTATCGCGCGGGTCGGGCGCGCCGAGCTTAACCCACTCTTCGAAATCAGCGATTACCTCCGCCGACAGCTTTCCGTTGGGAGGCATGTGGACGGAATCCGCGCTGTAGCGCACCGCTGCCACCAACAGACTCTCGTCCGGTTTGCCCGGCACGATCACCTCGCCCGATTCCCCCCCTTTACGCACGGCGTCACGGCTGTCGAGCAGTAGATTGCCACCCAGCTTCTTGGCCTGCGCCGAGTGGCATTCATAACAATGCTCGACAAGCACGGGGCGAATCTTGGCCTCGAAATACTCGCTGCCAGCGTCCGCGGCCCAAACAACCGCTGGGAACAAAACGAATGCGACTATCAGGCTCGGCAGGGCCACGGGTCGTCGCATAGGGGGATTCTCCTCGCTGCCAACAAGGTGGGTGTAGTCAGGGCAGCGCCGGCAGCCGCGAGGGTCGTCCCTTGACTCACCTCAGGCGGCCACTTAGACCAATGGTAATCTAATTGATAAACCGTGGCGAATGGGCCGTCAATACAAGGGAAAATGCTTCCGGGCCGCCCTGTTGCGACGCGCAACTAAGCATCTATCGTACAGCGACATGACCAACCTCTGGAAAAAGTCGCTTGATAACTGTGCGAGTCGCCCGGCTGCAAAGGGTTGCTCCGTGAACACCACTCTGAGAGATCGACTACCTCTACGATCCATCGCCAGCCCCAACAACGACTACAACGCGGGAGAAGACATGCTACGAATGCTACGCTCGCCCAGGCCCTTGATGATCTTCTTTCTGGTAACCCTTTCCTGCCTGACGTTGACTTCTCGACAGGTCCGCGCCGACGAGCCAATCATCCCCGCTAACGCCAAGCTCGAAAAGCTCTACGAGGGAAGCGTGTTGACCGAGGGGGTGGCCGTGGCTCCCGACGGCATGGTCTATTTCAGCGACATCACGTTCTCGCACGTGTCGCGCGATGCGCAGGGCGTGATCGAAGCCGGGCACATTTATCGTTACGATCCAACAACTGGAAAAACCGTCGTCTTCCGCTCGCCTAGCGGCATGTCGAATGGCATTAAATTCGATGCCGCAGGTAACATGATTGTGGCCGAGGGCGCCGACTACGGTGGGCGCCGTGTTACGCGTACCGACATGAAGACGGGCAAAAGCTACATCATTGCCGGGTTGTTCGAAGGGCGTCCCTTCAACTCGCCGAATGATGTAACTATCGACGAAAAGGGACGGATCTACTTCAGCGATCCTCGCTACATGGGGCACGAGCCGATCGACCAGCCTCTGGTGGGCGTGTATCGCATCGATCCCGACGGCAAAGTACACCGCATTGTCACTGATGCTGGCAAAGCAAATGGGGTTGCCGTTTCTCCCGATCAAAAGACTCTGTACGTAATTAGTAATGAAAACGGCGCCACCAGCATTGATCGATTGGGAAGTTCGACCGGTCAAGCCGACAAAGTCGCAGTCCCTCTCCGCAAGGGACTCATGGTTCTGCAGGCATACGACCTGGCGGCCGATGGAACCGCAAAATTTCGCAAGGTCCTCGTCGACTACTCTCCTTACGATGGCCCCGATGGCATGATCTGTGACGCCGACGGCAACCTGTGGGTTGCCGTGCGTGCCGAGAACCGACCGGGTATCTACGTCTATTCTCCGGAAGGAAAGGAATTGGCCTATCTCAAGACCGAGGTGCCGACGAACGTCGGGTTCGGTCGCGGACGCGAGAACAAGACGCTGTACATTACGGCTGGCAAGAGCCTGTATCGCGTGCATGTGAACCGTGCCGGATATCAACTGCCCGCGAAAAAGTAGGCGCCGTCCTCTCGATAGTGCGGGCTGAAGATGTCGGGCGTCGCCCGGCGCGCCTCGCATCAGATCGACACCCGGAGCAGATGCCTGTGGCCGACTCGTGGAGATACGCGCTGCGAAAAGCATTTCGCGTTGGTCTGAGTGCCCTGCGTAGGATTGTCTATTTTCCGCGGCGTCAGCTCAGCCGGTGGAGTGTCCCCGATGCGCCCCCCGCGACCACGGTCGACGGCACGCCTGCTCGCGCGGTGCATCGTATCCGCTGTGCCGAGGTGTGGGGTGGCATTCATAATGCC
The DNA here is from genome assembly GCA_036490175.1 of Pirellulales bacterium. Classification (NCBI taxonomy): domain Bacteria; kingdom Pseudomonadati; phylum Planctomycetota; class Planctomycetia; order Pirellulales; species Pirellulales bacterium. The sequence continues at coordinate 14,017 of DASXEJ010000359.1, forward strand.
GATCTCGAATGTGTCACCAGCGGCGTCCGCGCTAGCTTGCACAGTAGCGCCTGCGACGGCGGGCGCGGGGGCGACGTCTATTACTTTAGCGTCTGCGGCGCGGACTCCTTGACGCGCGTCGCACTGGCCGACGTAACGGGTCATGGCGAAGCCGTGAGCCGCGTGGGACAATGGCTGTACGACGCCCTCGCGGCACGAATGAATTCGCTGCGCGGCGACCGGGTGCTAGGCGAGTTGAACGATCTGGCAGAACACTACGGCTTCGCTGCCATCAGCACGCTGGCTGTGGTGCAATACTATCGTCGCAAGACGCGGCTTTATGTCTCTTACGCGGGCCACCCTCCAGCGCTCGTCTTTCGACAGCAACTGCGCACCTGGCAACCGGCCGAAGTACCGGAGGGCGCGGGCCTCGTGAACCTGCCGATTGGCGTTAGCGATCAGACGCACTACCAGCAGCACGCCATACCTTTGGCAAGCGGAGACCGGGTCCTCCTATATACCGATGGTGTGCTCGAAGCTCCGGGTCGCGACGGATCGCAATTCGGCCTGGAGCGATTGGTTTCGATCGCCCAGGCTTCGAATGGAAAAACGCTCTTCGAGTTCAAAACGGCGGTGATGGATGCCGTACGCGAACATACGGGCGGACCACTGGAACATGACGACGTCACAGTGCTGGCAATGGAGGTGATTTAAGGCCCGAAAAATGATTCCGTAGACCTCCATATTACGCACTTTTACCCGTGGCATCCGAAATATGCCCGATAGGCCGCACAAAAAGCCTGGCGCCGGGGACGCTTGCAGGCGATACAATGAATGCACGTTTCCACGGGCCAACGTTCGCACCGCTTGACGGTGCGCCCACGTTTCATGGATCTAAGGGGTCAGACATGTCGCGCATTGGCCGATCCGTATCGTCGGTTATTGCGGTTCCTTTAGCGTCGCTCGCGCTACTCCTCACTGACGCGCGCCAAGCTACCGCCGAGTCGCCAACGGTGGTTTCCGATTCCGTGGAACCTCGGGCAGAGCGCGCCGACCAGCGCATGACGGCACGGATCGATGAACTGTTAACCGCCGCCTGGACTGGCCAGCACATGGAGCCGGCTCCTCTTGCGAGCGACGCGGAATTTCTGCGCCGTGTCAGCCTGGATCTGACAGGCGTCGTGCCGACGGTCGCCGAAGTCCGGGCCTTCCTCACAGACGCTGATCCCGCAAAGCGCGCGCGGGTCATTGATCGCTTGCTCGATTCGCATCGGCATGCCGACCATTTGGCTACCACCTGGCGCAACATGATGGTGCCACGGGGCAGCACAGTGGACGGCTTCGATGGCCAGGCAGGCTTACAAACTTGGCTGCGTACCGAGTTTGCAAAAAACGCTCGCTACGATCACCTGGTGGCCGATCTGTTGGTAGCCACGGGTGCCGCACGGCAAGGACCGGGGCTGTTTTTCACCGCATTTGATCTCAAGCCGGAGGAACTCGCGGCCAATACGGCGCGCATGTTCCTGGGCATTCAGATTGAGTGTGCCCAGTGTCATGACCACCCCTTTGACAAATGGACGCAGCAAGATTTTTGGGGCTACGCTGCATTCTTTGCCAGGCTCGGGCGCGATGGAGACATGCGGCCCGGACAAACAATGCGACTGATCGACAAGCGGGCCGGCGAAGTCATGCTGCCTGCCACGGACGTCGTGGTGCCGCCGCGATATCCGCGTGGCGAGGTGACTATAGATGATGGCTTCGGCACCCGTCGGATGAAACTCGGCGTGTGGATGGTTTCGCGGGACAATCCTTTTCTCGCGCGTGCGGCGGTGAATCGGGTGTGGGCCAATTTGTTCGGGCGCGGCCTGGTCGAACCCGTCGATGATCTGTCGGTGCGCAATCCTGCCAGCCATCCAGAGCTTTTCGAGGAATTGGCGGCGTATTTTACGGAGACTGGCTACGATCTGCGAAACCTGTTCCACACGCTGGCCAACACGCGCGCGTATCAACTTTCGAGCCGCACGTGGGACAACGCACCGGGCCGGCCGGAATTGTTCGCACGCGCCACGGTAAGGTCTCTCACTGCAGAGCAACTCTACGATTCGGTAATGCGCGTAGCACTTGCCGACGACGCGGGCGCGGCCCGCGGGCAATCGGATAGCGGTTTTGACGTGCGGCGGCAGGCATTCGTCGCCAAAATGCAGTCGCAAGCACAATCGAAGCTCGACTACGACGCGGGCGTCGCGCAAGTGCTGGAACTATTAAACGGATCGGAGATGGCATCGGTAACGGCCAATCCGACGAGCGGAATGTTGGCGGCACTCGAAGCGCCAGTATTCACGGACCGTGAACGGATCGAAGTCCTTTTCCTGGCGACGTTGTCGCGCGGCCCGGACGAGAACGAACTGACTCGATCGCTTGAACACCTCGCTCAAGGCAACTCGGCAAGTGGTGATACCAGTAGCGCCCTGGGAGATATCTTGTGGGCCCTAGCTAATAGCGCGGAGTTCGGCTTGAATCATTGACGCCTGTCAGAAGCACCGGCACACTTTGTCCGGGAGTCGAGTTTAGGTTACGCCCGAGGACCCTATGAAAAATAATCTGCTGAAATTGCTCGCGGAAACGCCCTCGCGACGTCAGTTTCTCAAGGCTGCAGGCTGGTCCGCCTTGGGTTGTAGTGCCAGCGGCTGGTTGCCGCGTTTGGCGCACGCGCTGGCAACGGACGACAAGCGTCGTCGGCAGTGCATCTTGCTGTGGATGAATGGTGGTCCCAGTCAGCTCGATACCTTCGATCTGAAGCCAGGGCACGCCAACGGAGGAGAGTTCAAGGAGATTGATACCACCGTGCCGGGCCTGCGGATTAGCGAACATCTGCCACGTTTGGCGACCCAAGCCCAGCGGCTGGCGATCCTACGCGGCCTCAGCACGAAGGAGGGGGATCACGGTCGCGGTACATATCTAATGCGCACCGGACACTCGCCGGGAGGGCCGGTGCGTTATCCGGCGATCGGATCGTCTTTGTCGAAGGAATTGGGCAGCGATGACGCCGAACTGCCGCATTACATCAGCATCGCCCCTTACCAACAATTCAACCAGGCCGCCTTCGGACCAGGATTCCTGGGGCCCAAGTACGCGCCAGCCGTCGTCGACGCGCGGCGCACGGGCGGCGACGCCAACCAAGCCTCCAGCTATGCCGACCTGCGTATCGAGAACTTATTGCCCGGTGATGCCGCCGCCGCGCGATTGCCAAATCGCGTCGATTTATGGCAACAGTTTGAGACCAATTTCCTGGCGTCGCACCATGCTCCGTCCGTGGTCGGGCATAAAACGGTCTATCAACGGGCGATGCGCATGATGCGCAGCCCCGCCGCCGCGGCCTTTGATCTTACTTCTGAGCCGGACGCCGTGCGTGACACTTATGGGCGAGGCGTATTCGGTCAAGGTTGCCTGCTCGCGCGGCGATTGATCGAGCAGCGCGTTCCGTTTGTCGAGGTGAGCCTCGGCGATTTCAGCAACGGGACGAACAATTGGGACACACATCAGAACAACTTTGCCACGGTCAAAGTGCTCTCCGCGCAACTTGACGCCGGCTGGGCGTCGCTCATGCAGGATCTTGAAGATCGCGGCCTGCTCGACTCGACGACAATACTCTGGATGGGAGAATTCGGCCGCACGCCTATCATCAACCAGATGGGTGGCCGCGACCACTACCCCAACGCGTGGAGCTGCGTCATGGCGGGAGGGGGCATACAAGGAGGCCGCGCCTGCGGTCGCACAAGCGCCGATGGCACTGCGATCGAGGAAGGAAAGGTGGCCGTCGGGGATGTACTCGCCACCTTGTGCCAGGCCCTCGGGGTCGATCCCGAGCAGAAGAACACGTCGGAGCAAGGGCGGCCCATCCGCATCGCCGAAGGTGAGCCGATCCGTGAAATCCTCGCCTGAAATTGCGCACCGATCGTTACTTGTCGCAGGATGCAGTAGCCGCGATGTGCTGCGTCGCGGCGGCCTTTTCATGGCACTCTGCTTAGTCGCAAACGTCTGCGGGTGCGGAGTAGCGCCGGGTGAGAGCGCTACATCGGATCCAGCGGCCGGACCCGCATCTCTTGTTGATAAGAAAGACGCGCTGCCGCCTTCCGAAAAAACACCAGCGGACGAAAACGCGAAATTGCCCGCCGACAGCGCTGCGAGCGATTCTGCTGCATCTGCCGCCGCGGTCGACGTGGTCACCGAACCCGCTGAACCTACCGTGTGCGCGATCCCTGTGGGGAGATTCCTACTGATTACGCCCGCAGGGCCTTTCATCTGCGCGGTAGCGGTTGGCGGCGATGGTCAACGCCAGGTCGAGGAACTGGAGAAGCTCGTCGATGAAGCGATGCAGACCGCCCTACCTGTGGGCCAGGAGACACCGACGTGGCAAGCCGCCGTCGAGAGCCGGCCGTTTCGCTATGGTCAATTCGGTAATCTGGCATTGAAGACAAGCGAAGAGCGCCAGAAAGCGATCAGGGACTACGATTGGAATCGAGACGGACGAATTAATCGTGAGGAGATGCGCCGCTTTTTGACGCGCAATCGGCGCAGTGGCGACGGATTCCTGACCGTACGCTCGAACGACCCGCGAGCAGGGCAAGACGCGGTTGCCGCGCCGACGTGGCGATTGATCGACACGGACGGCGACCAGATCCTCTCACCAGGTGAGATGCAAGCAGCCCCGGCGCGATTGCACAGCCGAGACGAGCGCGACGACGATCTGCTGACCACCGGCGAGGTCGCGCCCCGCGTCGAACCGCTGGAATCAGGGCGACGCCCCATCGCGTCACCACAAACCGCCTTGGCAATGCTCTTATCGACGGACACGAAGTGGGATGAATTGCCAGGCATTTTCCGTGTTGCCTACCCTCGCGGCCAAAAGTCTACGGCGGTCGGTGCGCAGCGCGCCGTAGAACTGCTGCAAGAACTCGATCGCAATTTAGACGGCTATTTGTCGGACGAGGAGCGGCAGTTGTTTGTCACGGACGAACCCCATCTACAGATCGAGGCAAGTTTCGGCGCGCAGGACACGGAGTCTCCTGATCAACGGCCGCTGGCGATCGTGCCCGCGGTTTCGGCGGACGTTTGGAAATCGGTTCAAACGGATGCGGTCGCGGCGCGCGTTTCGCTCGAAACGAGCGGGCTGACACTGCAATGGTTCCTGTCGCCAGCATCCGCCGCGACAGGCGATACGGAAATGACCGCACAGTCGCAGCTATCTCGCTACGACCGGGACGCCAACGGCTATCTGGATCGTGAAGAGGGGAGTGCCGCGGAACAAGCGATCGGACCCTTCGACGGCCTTGACGCAAACGAGGATGATCGGGTTTTTCCGGAAGAATTCGCGACGTATCTCACGCGGCAGCGCACTGCCTCGCTCTCGCAGGTGCAAGTCCTCGTCACCCGCGCGGCGGATCCGGTCTTTGGGGCACTCGATGCCGATTATGACGAAAGGCTCGGCGCGCGGGAAATCGACGGTGCCGCGGGGCGCCTCGCGACTTTCGACGCCAACGGCGATGGATCCGTTACGTCCGACGAGATCCCAGACCGGATGATGATCGAGTTGTCGCGCGGTACGACCACGGGTGGCATGATGGCCGACGTACCGAGCACGAGCCCGGTGATCGTCCCGCGACGGCAAGGACCCACGTGGTTTCAACGCATGGACTCTAACGGGGACGGCGATGTGTCGCGGCGCGAGTTTTTGGGCTCGCACGATCGCTTCGTGCAATTGGACAACGACCAAGACGGTTTCATTGATGCCCACGAGGCCGATCGCACGACGGTACCCGCCGACAAAGACGAGTGATCCTGCTGCGCAGGCCGGCGCAAATGGGACACCCTCTATATCAACGCTGCCAGGCGGCGCATCATTATTGTCCCATTTCGTGCGATAAAGCCGGAGCGAGCGAAGCGGACGCCAGTCGCACCGTGGGCCAGAGACGATTTTTCGGCAGCGAGTCGGCGTTGCCCGTGTCGGTGCGAAGACGCTCGAGAACCTCACTACGGAATACCGGTGTCTCGCGCGGTGCTTCGATTCCTAGGCGGATCGTCTGACCTTGCACGCTCAACACCGTAATCTTGATGTCACCGTCGATGACGACTGACTCTCCCTTTTTGCGCGATAGAACAAGCATGGTAATGTCCTCCTTGACCGTGTCGAATATTGACCGTCGAACTATTGATCGGTGCGCTATTGGTCCTGATTATGAAGACGCCGGGCATGCCAAAGCGCTAGCTCGCTCTTCGGCCGCCGAGCAACGGATCGGGACTGATACTTCGCGATGACGAAAGGCAGGATCTCGCCAATGATCCTGACGGTGACTTGTTGACGCTCTGCCGGACAGATCGTGGGGTCCGTGCACAAAACATCGAAGCCGATTCCCATCGAAACGCCCTCCGTGCATGGTTTTCATAGCATACCTACATAGTGTACGCATGTCAACTTCATGTGGTTCGCTACGCCAGAGGAATTCTCGCTCGTGATAGAAAAAGCTTTGGTGGTAAGGGGTAACAACTGGGGCGAGCACGGTTAACCATAGACGCTACTCTCGGCGGGACGATCTGCCAGAACGATCGCGATAGCCACCGCCGCCAGGGCCAGTAAGATCGCCGCCTGCACGCACCATCCGATGAGCGGACGATGGCGAAAGCCCGGCACCTCTCCGAGCCAGGGAACTACGGTGAAGGAGTGCAGTGTAAGGGCGGACGCAAGCGGCAGTTCGGCAAACAGGTGGGCCGCCGCCAGCGTGGCGCCCAACACTGCTGCCGACAGCTGACCTACCGTGCCATTTGCGGCTAGCCACGGCTGACGCCAGGCAAATGCCGCGAGAACCGTCAGGCATACCGCAAAGCCACCGCAGATCTGTCCCAGGCTCAGGCTCCCGCCCATAGCGACAGCGACTGCACAGGCGGACGAGCACGCGGCCAATAAGAGCGGCAAGCCAACTCCCGGGCGACGCAGCGCGATTTGTCCCAGCGCGACCTGCCCCGCCAAGATCATTGTTCCCAGCGTGCCCCACCACAAACCTTTTGATAGTGGTGGCAACTCGCTGGTCGGCGGCGAGGGAGCAAAAACCGAGGCAATGCCTCCTGCCGCCAGCGCGCTACTTAGAATCGTTGCACGCGAGGTCCGCCACCGGCCGGCGCGCGCGGCAGCCAGCGCCACGGCGCTGGCTGCCACCACGAGCAAAGCCACATACGGTAATCGGCGGGTAATATCGGCCGGCCAGAAGTTCTGCCAGCCTCGAATACCCACATCCGCGACGGTGATTCCGATAGCGAGCGTCAATGCGACCGCCAGCCCCTGCGTGGTGGGCCGGCCTGTGGCCATCGCCATCGCCAGGCAAAGACCCACCGCCGTCGCGCAAGCGGGCAACAAAATGGTCACTAGCGCGGCGTGCAACTCGATATCGGTCATGGAAGCACTTACTTGCGAATCCCTTCCAGACTTACGATCAAGACGACGTCATCCCCTAATCCTTGCGGCATAAACTGAATCCCAAAGTCGTGCCGGTTGATCCGCAGTCGGGCTTCTAGACCTTCGCGATAGTCCTTGAAGGGGCTTGGTCCTCCGCCAGTCAATTCGACCACGATCGGCACGGACTTGGTGACACCGTTGATCGTCAGGTTTCCGGTAACGTCTAAGGTGCTGGCATCTTTGCCGGGCCGCACCGCGGTACTCTTAAACGTGGCCGTGGGAAATTGTTTGACGTTGAAGAAATCGGGACCCTTGAGATGCTTGTCACGGTCGGCGTTGGCCGTGTCGACACTGGCGGTTTTCACCGTTAGATCCAGTGCGCTTTTGGCCGGCGCCGTCTTGTCGATGACAAAACTACCAGAGACGTCGTTGAACCGTCCGTAAGAATATGACGTGTTCAAATGCTTGATGCGAAACAGCACGGTGGAGTGCGCCGTGTCGACGGTAAACGTCTCCTGGGCAAGCCCAACGCCGGACGAAACGGCAATCAACAATGCCGCGGACAACATCTGACGGATGCGCATGGTATTCACCTCTCGTTAAAAGCCGCTCACGACGCGCGTCGCTCAATCGTTCGCGCGCACGGTGTGGCGTTATTGAAACGTTACGATTACTCGCTTGCTTTGTTCTCGCGCGGAGGCCGCACTTCTTCCAATAAGGCGTTGAGCTGTTGCAGTTTGCTGCGAGTGACATGCTTGAACTGTGCGGCGTGCATGGCGACCACAGCGGAGTCCAAGGGGGCCAGTAGCGCGAGCCCGGCCGGCGTGATCTCGCTTAACACCATTCGCCGATCGGCCTGCGAACGCGTGCGGCTAATCCAACCTTGCCGCTCGAGCGTGTCGAGGAGCCGCGTCATATCCGGATCGCGGGCGATCATGCGCTCGGCGATCTCGCTGCAGGGAAGCGGCTCGGCCGCGCCACGCAAGATGCGCAACACGTTGTATTGCGATCCGGTCAAACCCTGCCGGCGCAACAGTTGCGCGCTATCCCCCGACAGTTGATCGACGGTACGAACCAGATTCAAAAAGACTTCTTGTTCCAGGCTCTGGAAAGGCCCGCGTTTCTTGATTTCCTGTTGCAGGCGTCCCATGCCGGGTAGATATACTCCTCGTGAGGAATATCCGCAATAGGAGCTTTCTTGCTGGAACGGCCGTGAGCATTTCCGTGCGATTGCCGGAGTTCCGCGCGACGCAGCGTACCGGTCGAGAATCCGCGCAGGGCGTTATGGATCTTGTGCCGATCGCCCCAGAATCGCGTCGACCGCGGCACCAATATCCGGGCTGGCCATGAGCGATTCGCCTACCAAAATGGCGTCGACCCCGGCTTGCTCCAGGCGTTCCACATCCGCACGATTGCGAATACCACTCTCGGCCACTAGCACACATTCGTCGGGCACGCGCTCGCGCATCCTCAACGTGTGATCGAGATCCGTGACAAAAGTGCGCAGATCACGATTATTGATGCCGATCAATGTCGCACCGGCATCAAACACGCGCTGCAGGTTCTGCGGTTCGTACAACTCCACCAACGGCGACATGCCTAGTTGGACGGCTTCGTTATGTAAGGAACGGAGGTGGCAATCGTCCAAGCACTCGGCGATCAGCAACACCGCATCGGCGCCTGCCGCCCGGGCTTCCAGCAGCTGATACGTATCGAGGATGAAGTCTTTCCGTAACACCGGCAGCGAGACGTCTTCCCTAATGGTTCGCAGGTATTCCAGGCTGCCTTGAAAGAAATGCTCGTCGGTGAGCACGCTCAGGCAGGTGGCGCCGTGCTGCTCGTAAGTGCGCGCGATCGTCAAAGGGTCGAAGTCCGCGCGAATAACCCCTTGCGAAGGGCTCGCTTTTTTTACTTCGGCAATCAGTCGAATGGGCCCAGGGGCCGCCAGTGCGGCGAAGAAGTTGCGCGCCGGCTGGGCGTCGGCAATTTGTCGTTCCAGGACCTTTGCCGGGCAAGCGGCTTGCGCCGCCGCGATTTCACGGCGCTTGTGGGCGACAATCTCGTCGAGAATCGTCGACATGACTAACAATCACGCATTGAGGAAAAACTTGCAAAGGGCTCGCTAATGCGGAACGCCAACTATTCCCTAATCGATACGCGTTGAACATGCTGCCGCGTCAATGCTTGAAATGACGGCGACCGGTAACAGTCATCGAGATGCCGTGCCGATTGCAGGCGGCCGTCACTTCGTCGTCATTGCGCGAGCCACCGGGCTGGATCACGGCCTTGATGCCCGCCGCAGCGGCCAACTCGATTGAATCGGCAAAGGGGAAGAAGGCATCCGAAGCGAGCACTGCCCCCGGGGCGCGATCCGCAGCCTTTTCGATGGCGATTCGTACACTGTCCACACGACTCATTTGGCCGGCCCCCGTGCCGATCAGCGTGAGATCCTTCACCAATACAATGGCATTGCTCTTCACGTGGCGAACGACGCCCCAAGCGAAGTCCAAGTCGGCACGCTGTGCGTCCGTGGGGCTCGTCGCCGTGACGGTCGACCACTGATCGTTCGGGTCGGGCAACGCATCGGCCTCTTGCCGTAACCAACCACCATGGACTTGCCGGTGCTCCCAGCGCGGCTGTGGTGGCCCCCACTCACCGACTTCCAGCAACCGCACGTTGGCTTTCCATTTCGGACGTGTCGTCAGTGCGGCAATGGCTTCTGGATCGAATTTCGGGGCCACGATCGCTTCGATAAACAGCCCCGGCTCGCACAGCACCTCGGCCGTTGCCAGGTCAACCGTGCGGTTAAAGCCCAAGACTGAGCCGAAGGCACTGAGCGGATCGCCAGCCAACGCGCGCCGGGTCGCATCACCGAGCGAGCTACCGGCGGCAGCGCCGCACGGATTATTGTGCTTGATCACGACAGCCGCCGCTTCCTTGACGCCACGCACGATTGTCAGGGCGCTATCCAGATCGAGCAAGTTGTTGTACGACAACTCTTTGCCGTGCAATTGCCGCCCTCCGACAAGGTTCGGCTCCAGCGTGCGATCAGAGTAAAGTGCTGCCCGCTGGTGTGGATTCTCTCCATAGCGAAGCACTTCCTTCAGTTCCAGTGCCGGATTCAGGCTGGCGGGGAAATCACTATCGCTGCCGGGCTCGGCCGCGGCGAACCAATGGGCGATCATCGCGTCATACCGCGCCGTGTGCGCGAAGGCCTCGGCCGCTAGCCGCCGCCGCAACTCGAAAGTGAGTCCGCCGTGGGACGTCATTTGTTCGAGAATGGCCCGGTATTGGCGGGGGCTGGTGGCGATGGCCACGAAAGCATGGTTCTTCGCGGCCGCCCGTACGAGCGATGGTCCACCGATATCGATGTTTTCGATCGTTTCTTCGGCGCTGGCGCCGCGCGCCACCGTTTGCTCGAACGGATAGAGGTTTACCACAACCAGTTCGAACGATTCCATGCCATGCTCGACCAGGGCGCGCTTGTCTTCGTCGTGGTCTCGCCTCCAGAGGATGCCGCCGAAGACCTTGGGGTGCAGCGTCTTGACGCGGCCGTCCATCATCTCGGGAAAACCGGTGTAGGCGGCGATGTCTCGGACGGCCAACCCTTGCTCGACCAGGAACCTCCGCGTGCCGCCTGTGCTGTAGATATCTACGCCCGCTGCGGCCAGTCCATGGGCAAATTCCGCCAATCCTGTTTTATCGCTGACGCTGATCAGTGCGCGGCCGACTTTGACTGCCCGGTCTGATGAAGTATTCACGATCCGTCGTTCCCCTCGCAACTCTACCGCTGAAACGGCGCCCGCTACTGAATCAGGCGCGCCATGATCCCCCACACTGCCCTAGAAGATACCGCGCCCTGTCACACACCGACAGGACCGCATCCTTCCCTAGACACAAGCAGTCCGTGCGGCGCGAGCGTTTCCGCCAGGCCGCATCCCAGGCACCATGCCGCGCTAGCAGCGCATGGCGTTCGTCGGGTTTATGGTTGGGAAACGCTGCCGAAGGGATCTTCGGCCGGCGCGCCCTCGTCGGCGGCCGGTGCTTCAGCCGTCGCAGCGGGTTGCCGAGCGGCGGCAGCAGGGGCCGGTGCCAGGTTGGGATCTGGCGGCAGGGCATGAACCAGCGGGGTCACCCGCTCGATCTCGCGCAAACACTGCACGAGGCCTTTCTTGGTGGCCAGGTAAATGCGATCCGTTTGAATGTTGACGACTTTGATGGGTAGCAACTCCGTCGACAAACGATCGAGATGCGCGCCACTGCGGCGGTCGAGAATCATGAGACGCCCCGTTTCGTCGGCCGTATAAAGTCTCGTAGCGCTAGCAGAAATGAATTTCGACACGTTTCCCGTAAACCATCGTTCGGCTCCCTTTTCCGCCGACAAGCAGTACATTCCGGATATCTCGGAAATCGTATAAAGGTTGCCGTCGAGTGCGACCGGTGCCTCGCGGGAAGGAGAACCGGTCGAGAACTGCCAGCGTCGCTTGCCGGACTTCTCGTCGATCGCATAAACATAGCCATCCGCCGAGGCGACATAGACCAAAGGCGGCCAATATCCCAAACCAGCTGTGATCTCACCCCGCGTCATAAAGCGATAGACGGCCGTGAGATCTTTCGTGGTTGCCGAATAGACTGCACCCACGTGCGTTGCCCAGATCACGTTCTCTCCGGCAAGCACTGGCGCTTCCTCGATTGTGCCGCGGGTGCGGTACGTCGTTGGCCAGAGTTTGGGTTCTACCAAATTGATTTCGTAGCTCTCCACGGCTCCGGCAAACGTTGGAATATAAACGCGATCTTCGCTCACCGCCGGGGCCGCCGAAGGCGAACCCTGCATGCGACGAGTAAACAGAATCTTGCCGTCCATTCGGCCCAGGACGAACAAGGTCGATCCGTTGCAGACGGCCACATACGAAGCACTGGCACCAACGGCCGTGCAGGGGTGGCCGGGCTTGCCGATGGGCGTGATCCAAAGCGTCCGCCCGCTCTCGGCGTCCAGCGCCTGCACTGTTCCCTGGTCGGTGACGCTGATCAGCGTCCCCTCGTGCAGCGTGATTTCCTTGATTCGTCCCCGACCAGGATCCACCTGCAGTCGGGTGGCCCAGGCGCGGGTCAGTCCATGGCTGCGGGCCATGGTTTCGGGAATCAGTTCAGGGTGACCGGCCTGGCCGAATACGCACTCGGCCCAGGCGCTCACCCATAGCATGCTGACTATCAAAATGCGTGACGAACGGGGGGTGAAGCGCATCATGTCAACCGTTAGTGTGAGTTATCTGCAGGCGTCGAAGGGGCGAAACAAACTCGCGGTCAATGTGTTCATAGTAATCCCAAATGACCCGCGCCGCTGCGGATTTGATGGCTCCTGGGACGTGACCTGTCCCGCGGTGCGCCACAGATTGGATGATGCCGATGGGTTGTGCATTTTCAGGGCCACTCTTAGGATGTGACCGGCGGTGGCAGATTCGTTAGGAATGCCAACGCCCACGCCGCAATGTCCGCCCATATCCACCACGACCCGGCCCGGTGCCTGCTGCGAGATCGCAATTGCAACGCTGGTCTCCCTGAGAGGCGGGGTTCCACCACAACGGGGGGTAGTTTTTGGCGGTCTTTGCGCCCGACGAGATGGCACCTATCCGATGAATTCTGTGCCGCGCCCCCATGAACAACGCTGCTCTGCAGAAGCTGCTCGGGTATCTCAACCTGTCCTCGGGTGCCCCTGATCCCCAGTTGTTCCGCAGCGTCAACGAGGCATTTGGGCTCCTGTCAGCTGCCGGGGCATCCCAAGCACCGTGGCGAGCCTTGGGCACGAAGCTTGATAAGGAGTTGGCGGCGCTTTCTGCCGCCAGTGCGCCGGGATTCGAGAGCATCGACCAGGCGTCAGCGGTCTTGCCGCTGGTCTTCCAAAGGCTGCTGGCCGAGTATCGGGCGTTTCATAGCGACCTCTTGGGGCATCATAGTGATGCAGAACTCTGGCAGCCGTTTTTTATCGCCAAGGCTATCCAGGCGGTCCTGCGCGAGCAGCCCCCCTGGCCCGAGGGAGACCGGATCATCGCTGGGGCGATCGAGGGACTCAACAGCTTCATCGGCCATCGCCCGGTGGCCGTGCTACGCACAGCTCAGAAGATCGAACCGTATCCGCACGAATGGGTTTGCCCCCTTCCTCTGTACGTCGTGGGCGCCGGCGTCGCCCAGGGCCGGTATCACGACCTAATTGTGGCGACACTCGACATTTTGCGCACGAGTGATCGACGAATCCTGGACCAGGCCTGCTTCGATCCCGAGCTGCTCAATGAGTTGGCCCTGGACCCGCGTGCCTACGATTTCGACCATCCGGTCAACAAGCGCCCCAATTACCAGTTTGGCCAGTGGGATCCGCACGCGATCGACAACTCCGGGAATTATCGCCGTTTCGTGTTGCAGGCCGTTACTCTGGACGCCTTGTTGGAACGGGTCGACGACAGTCCGGGCGATAAGGGGGAACTGCTGGCCGAGTCCGCGGCCGTATTGGCCGGCACAATGTTGATGGCAGCCGGCGTCTCGGGTCGTGGTCCTGAAACGCACGATTCGACGACGACCCTGGCCAATTTGCTACCACGCATTGCCGCTTACCGCGACGAGTTCTATCGCAGCTTGCTGGCACGATTCCCGGGCCATCATGGCGACCGGCTACGTACCGAAGCGCAAACATTGCGACAGCCTTTTGGCGGCGCCAGGCATGATCTCAATCAACGGCTGGCCCGTCTGCGTGCGGTGCAGCTGCAGCACGTTCACCTGGCGCGGCTGTTCGCCGCGATCGGCAATCTCGACGCCAGTTCTCGTCAGGCGCAGGTCGTGCCGGTGGCCTCGGCACGGATGCTCTCCGAAATCAGTGGGCGCATCACGATTGGCCACCTGGCGCTCGCCCGCGGGAATGTGAACGATGCCGCCCAACACCTGGCCGAGGCCGACGATCTGCTCAAACGGGCCATCCAGTGCGGCGCTGTCGTCGACCCCTGGAACATCCTCGGATTTCACGGACAATTCAGCCTCTTCCCTGGGTTGGAGAATAGTGTTCGTGACCATCGCGTCGACGTCTTGATTCACCTGGTCACACAAATGCTCAACCTGGCTGTGCAAACGGCTGCCGAAGCAGCGGCCGTAGGCGCCGACGACGCACTATCCGCGGTGACCCAACGTCTGAGCGCGATTGCCCAATGGTGGGACGGCTTCGCGACGTTCGACGTATCGAGCGTCGAAAGCGTCTCTGGCCGCGAATCGGTCGATGCGGCCAATGCTGTCGTCACCGCGTTGACCGCCTGGCGACAAGCCGGTGCGACCGGCGGCGACATCGCCTTTTGGCGAAAGCACGTCAGTCGCTTCCACTCGCCACGCGCCTATGCGCTGGTGATCCAAACTCTGCTCGTGAAACGCGATTTCGTCGCCGCCATGGGGTTGCTGGTCCAATGGCTTTCGGAATCGGAACAGACGTCGCTATCCGATGGCGAAGCTTCGTTTCATCGCCTATCGCAGCAATGGCTGACTTCACTGCTGCCGCAGGCAGAAACCGGCGAGGCCGAGGCCGGCACGGGTTCCGAGCGTTGGGCGCTAGCGGCCAAATTTTTCGACTACCTCGAGGCCAACGCCGGCGACTATTGGGAGGCCCCGCGCCTGGCCTTCGCGGCCACGCAGAATCTCGCACCGGCCGATGAGGACGATGACGAAGACGGGCAAAATCGCTTTGACGCCGCCTATGAAGGGGTAACCTATCTCGACACGACCGACGATGGCGTCGAGGGGGCAACGCTTTCCGGCGACGAACAGGCAAGCGACTACGAACTCGAACTCGAGAGCGGGCGGCTGCGATCTCGGCTGGCCTTCCTGCGTACGCTGGCACGCTTGCGCGTCATCGCCGCGATCAACTGTGGCGCGCCGCCGCAGGCAAACGCAACCGAGCAAAAACACTCCGGCGCCAAGAGCCTTACCGCGCAGCTGGACCATTCCGTCGCGCTGGAACGTGGGCTGGTCGGGCTACTCTCGGCGATCGATCACTTTCGGATCCCGCAACCATCGGCCGAGCATAGCTCGTTGGTCGAGTACGATCGGCGCCGACGAGTCAAGGAATCGCTGCTCGCCGATGTGGCTTCGGCGACCGTCGAATCCGGCGGGTCGGTGCGCTGGATTCGCGCCGCAATCAGTCCGGCGGCCCACGAGCAGCCTGACGCGCCAGAAACGGCGGAAGCGACCGATCGACCACGGTGGGAGGTCTTGGCCACGCCGGTACTCCGCGGCATCCTCGATTCCGATCCGGAACGCGTGCGCGCGGCCTTTCCGGCGCTCCGTGCCGAGCTGGAAAGCCGGCCGATCCTGTATGTGCCCCTGGCACGCGGCGGCGATCCAGAGCAATTGGTCCTCACGCTGTCGATCAAGCAACTGGTGGTCGATCTGCTGGTGGCACTGCCACGGTTGGGTCTGCCGATTGAAGCCTGCCAGCTGATTGCCACGGCCTACGCCATGGAGCGGCATCGCCCCAAGGGAGACCGGGTCGTCACCGAGTTCGATCGCTTGTTCGAGGTCGGATATCGGCCGTTGGTCGAAAGCATTGTCGACGCCGCGGCCGTTGATGCGCAGCAAGACAATCCCCAGGCTGACACGTCGACCGAGGCCAAGCTCGTCGAGTGCTTGCAAGCGCTGACTCAGCCTTTGTTGCAGTTGTGGTTGGAACATAGCCGCTCGGTCCGCTTGTCGGTCTTGGAACGGGTTGCCGAGCCTGACCGCTGGCAGGCTTTGGTCAAGTTCATCGAAACATACGGCCACGACCTGTTCACGCAAAAATTCCTGAACCTGGGACGGTTGCGGGCAATTCTCGACCAAGGGGCAGACGCCTACCTGCGACTGTTAGAAGAGAATCCCGACCCGGCACATAGCTGTCTACTGACCGACGATCTGTCGGCCGGTACCTTGCGTGGCTTCACCCGCGCCGAGGTGGTCGAGCATTTGCAGACCGTCGTCGAGGCGGTGGTCGAGAACTACGCGGAATACAAGGATTTCAATACCACCACGACGCAGTCCGACCACGGCGAGCTGTTGTACACGTTGCTGGATTTCCTGCGGCTGAAGGCCAGTAACGAACGGGTGTGCTGGAATATTCGACCGATCGTGCAGGCGCACGAGATTCTCGTGCGCCGCGGCCAATTGGCTGCCGCCGAGCTGTGGCGCCGCGCCCTGGCCGAACAAACGACCGAAGCTGCGGATGCCCTGCTGAAACAGGCCAGCACCTTGGCCGACCGTTATCAAATGCGTCTCCCCAGCATCACAGCCCGGCTGGCAGAGCGATTCGTGCGTCCGCTGGCGGTCGACGGCATGCGGGCGTTGGTGCGGCCCGCCATCGACGAGGTTCGCACCGCCGGACCAGGCGAGGCCTTTGCGCGGTTGGAGCAAGAGATCGCCGAATTTGCCGATCAACCGACCGGCTCGGGCTTGGAAGTCCCCCCCTGGCTCGCGGCGCTTGAGGAAGAAGCCGCACTTGCGCAAATGCCGATCGCAGATCGAGAATCGGCCGACGTGCTGGCGCGCCGCCTGAAGCGGGTACCGTTATCGCTGGCCGAGTACGCGCAACTGCTGCGCCAGTGGGATGAGTAGAGGGCGGGACAAATGGCCGACGGATATAAATTGCCACCACCCCAGCTGCAGTTCCGCCAAAAGCAATCGGGGAACCACGAATCACACAAATGACACGAATGGGCATTCCGTTTACGGTCTCCCCTTCGTTTATTTCATAGCGTGCGTGGTTAGTATTCGCGGCGTTTCCACTCGACCGGACCTAAACTTTGCATCCCCGGCCGGAAAATCTACGGGCTGGGCTTCTTGTCTCCCTCGCCGGACGGTGACTTTGTTATTTCGTCCGTGTCTTTCACGCGCACAAAGACCTCGGTTCGTCCGAATAGCGAGATGCCCACATAACCGCGGGCGCTGAGCCGGCTGGTGTCGCCGTTCTCGAACCACAGCGTAGCGTTATAGGTTTTGCCGCTGTCGCCGTCGTAAATGGTGCCGCCGACCCATTCTTTTTTCTTGGGGTCGTACGTAAAGTCTTGCAGCATCTCGACGCCCACAAAGGGGCGCTTGCGCAGCTCGAGATCGGGGTTGTATTTGTCGAGTGCGCCCGGCTTGTCGTACTCGATCACCTTGCCGAAGTATTTCCCCTTCTCCAGGCGAACTTCCATCTTGCCGTTTTTCTTGGGAAACCACCATTTGCCCAACACGGCATCCGCAGCGGACGGTTCAGCGGCAGAGACCGGCGCCGCGGCGAAAACGACCAGCATGACCAGCAGACATGCGCAGCGAAGTTTCATCGATGCACCCAAGCGGGTTGAAGGAACAGCGTCGTACTAAACGCCTTGTGACAGACGTTAGTTTACCGTGGCTGCACGGAAAACAGCAATGACGGTTTGCTCCCAACCGTCGCGGCAGAAGTAATCGCGTTCCATTGGGGTAAAAACCCCAGTTTGTCGCCGTCCGGGGCGCTCCGATTTATTCAATTAATGGAATTATTCACCGGTCGGAGAATTGATCACTTGACCGACGACCGTGCACAAATTCCCAGGGAAATCGACGTATTGCGTCCGATTCTGTCCGCGGGGCGGTTTTTCTCGGCTGGCCATCACGATAATGAATTTTGCCACCGCCCCCCCCGGCCCCGCAGGCCGAATTGCCGACCGCGGCGACGGCGTCACGTGCCACCTTTTAGGGCGCGCCGCCCAAGGAGACTTCCCCAACCGGCTGCCCGCAATCGCTCTCGCCGACGGCGCGACACAACGCAGAGCGGCAGGCGCAGTGCAACTCCGCAACCGTTGCGCTTTGGATATATTCCGCGTGTCCCGACGGTGCATCGTGGAGGAAGCCCGACGGCGCGCGTTAGGGTTCACCGCGTGGCAAATCGTTCTGCCGATCCCAATGGAACGATCTGGCTCCTCGGCAAACGACAACGACGAACCGGGCCACGAACTTAAGCAAATGGCTACGCCCCTAGCCCAGCCGGCATTGCAGCACTTCCTAGCCAGGCGAGGCCGGAAAGACAGGGCGGGAGAGAATATCCATAGGAACTTTTACCGTGTGCTGGACCATGGAAAGGACCAGTTACTATAATCGCCGCTATTGGCTGTCTGAGCTCGTCTCTGTGCTCACGTTTTGTCGGAAATGTCAGAAAGGAGGATGCCCGTGCATTCGAACATTCGACGGGTCCGTGTTGTGCGGAGCGTAACAGCTCGCGAATCCTGCGCGTCCTCAATACACAACGTCAAATCTGACGTGCGCCGGCGTATCGTCTGCACGGTGCTCAGCGCCGCAGCACTCTGGGTCATGCCCACCATCGCGTACGGGCAGATACTGGTCGCCGACAACAGGGCGGTTCGCGAGTACTATAACAATGGTGCGACGTTGAACCCGTCGTTGATCACAGGGGTTGATGTCGCCTACGACTTGGCAGTGTCTGGAATGGATCTCTACCTCACAAACTTCGGCAGCGGCCTTGCTAGCGACGGTTCGATTGCCAATACACAATTGCAGGCGCGTCCTTGAATACGCCGCTGGTCTCTGGGCTGACAAGCCCAACAGGGATCGCGGTATCGAGTACGAACGTTTATGTCGCGAATTTTAATCTCGGCACGATTGGCGAGTACGATGCCGTCACAGGCGCAGCGATAAACACGGCGCTGGTCACCGGCTTGGACGGCTCGTCTGGCATTGCCATCTCGGGTAATGACCTATTTGTCACGACAACTGGCGATGGCACTGTGGGCGCCGGATCGGTTCTCGAATACGACGCAACCACGGGTGCGCTCATCAACCCCTCGCTAGTGACGGGCCTGAATTATCCCGTAGGGGTTACGGTGTCTGGATCGAACCTGTTTGTCGTAAATAACGGCGGTGGTGCCGTGAGCGGTTCGATCGGAGAGTACACTACCGCAGGGGTGACGGTGAATGCCGCGTTGGTGACCGGACTGAATGATTTCCCTCAATATCTCGCGGTGTTTGGAACCAGCCTTTTTGTCACGAACGAAACCGCCGGAACGTCTAGCAGCGGTTCGATTGGTGAATACGATATCGCAACCGGGAGCCCGATCAATGCCGCATTGGTCACAGGATTGTTTCAGCCATTTGGCATCGCCGTAGTTGGCCCGCTCGTGCCGGAGCCCTCGACATTCGTCCTCGGCATCGCAGGCCTGGCAGGGCTTATCCTTGTCGCGATGCGGAAAACAAATCGCCACGTTCAGCGCGCCCCGGCCGCGTAATTTCTTCCCGCTCCAGCCCCGCCCGACGCGTTAGCCTGGCGGGGCTTTTTTGCTTCGCAGCCCTGGACATCGACGACGGGAGTGCAGGCCCATTGCAGAAACGCAAACGGCTGCCTCAGCCTATATGGAAGCCGTTTGCATTTTTGATTTGGGGGGGACGGCCTCGGACGATTGCGAAGTCCAATTTTTTTTGGGGTGGCTCGGGTCGAGCGGAGCAAGCCCCTAGTTTGTCGCCAAGATCTGGGGGGCGGCGAATGCGCCGACCCCAGGCACCCAGCGACTTTGCAATGCTCCTGGGGGACGGCCCGGCGAACAGCGTCATGAGCTGAAATCGCCTAGGCGGACGGTACCATTGGCCGCACTGGACGCCGTTGGCACGGGAGCGTCTTTTTGCTTGTGTTCACCCATATGGCTCGTATAGTGCTCTAGGCTGGCGTCCCAACAGACGCACTCGAGACCATCGGGAAGTTAGCCGAGAATTTTCAACGGGGAGAACGCTAATGAAGATCAGTAGTCGCGTTCTATATGGCGGTCTTGCCGCCCTCTACCTTTGCGTTTTGGCGCCATCAGTCCACGCGACGCAGATTCAATTCACGATCGATCCCAGCGGCACGGCCAATGGTCTAGTGGGGGTCGCGCCGACCGCGGCCAATCGTGGCATCTACGCCGCCGGTAGCTATTTGAATCTCAGCGGAAACATGAACGTTCCCTTCAGTCCGGTCGCGGCCTCCGGCAATCTCAAAGCCACATCAACGAGCAGCGGCTCGTTTCCGACAGGCGATCCTGGCAGTCTGACCGGTTTCTTCGGCGGCACACTCAATGTCGATCTCGACAACCTTGCCAATCCATCCTCGATCGCATTGACGGGCGGCAGTAACATCGCTGGCATCAACTACAACAGGGCATACGCTGAAACCCCTGGAAACCCTGTTTTTTCACTGGCGCCTGCGATTGGTGGCGGCACGCTCGCTACTCCTGGAAAAGCTCCCGCCGACTTCGGCATTCGGCTGATGCTTTCCTCCATCGCCACTGCGCCCATAAATGGCAACGCTGCGTTGCGGAATGTCGTAGGGGACATTGCCCAGACGGTGCCCCTGTCGAGCGCACCACTTTCGGGGCCGGCCGGAGACCAGACATTCCCAACAACTGGCAACCTAAGCCTCGGCCTAACCTCGGCCGATTTAGACTACAACATGACCGGCAGCGCATCTCTAGGGGTGCAGTATCCTAGCTTCCTTGGCTCCGGCTCGATTGGCAGCACTACCCTCTCTCCTGCAAATGACGTCGCAGCCCATCTGACCTCTGTGCCCCTGGGCGCGGGCCAGACATTATTGCGGCTCTCGATTCCGTTCCAGACGACGATCACCGAAACGCTTACGGGATTCTCGCCGAGTGCGACGGGCACGATCAGCTTTACCTTTAGTGGTTCAATCGCGGCCTTTGCGGTCGTGCCGGAGCCCACCAGCATGGCGCTGATCGGAATCGGGCTGGCCTGTCTGGCGCCAGTGGGTGTGCGCCGCTTGAGACGAAAAAGGATCGGCTAGCTCGCGCGCCCGCGAGATCAAAAATTCGCAAGGGTCGCGAGCCCTAAAAAATCCTGACCGATCGAAGCAGCATACGCGTCGTATTCCGGCAGCCAGCATTTGGCAGGCATTTGCGACCCGACGTGCGCGCGTCGCTGGCTGTTTGGCGGAAGTGGTCCAATGGATGCAGTCTCGGCGAGAAAGGACCAAGGGCTGTCCCGCGCAGCTACCGCACCGGACGCTTCGGCTCGTCAGTGTAGCATCCAGTGTTGCAGACCCAGCTCGCGGCCAGATTCAAGTGCGTTATGTCGTTGAAGCGTAGCGGACTCCGTACTGGGTGCATTCATGCTTAGATCGTGCGGCCACTTAGCGGGTTTTTGGGTCATGGCCTTGTTGGGGACCGTGGCGCTCGCGGATTACCCCGATGAAGTCCGACAAGATCTGCCGATCGGCTATTGGCGGTTTGTTGATGAGTCCGCCGACGAGGGCATGCTCGCCAAGGATGAGATCGGTCGGCACCCGGGAGTCTATCACGGCGGTATAACGCTCGATGTGGACGCACCCGCGACTGGCGGCAAAGCGGCACGATTTGACGGCAAGTCCGCTTATGTTGAGATACCTTCGCATGCGGATTTCGCGCTCGACGAAATGAGCGTTGAGTTGTGGTTGAAATCGACGCAGTCTTGGGTAGCCCCTTTTTGGCCCGCGAGTGCGACGTTGATCAGCAACGCGACCGCGGGCGATGGCTCGGGCGATTGGGCCCTGCTGGGCGGGTCGACCCGGGATGGCGATCGGCAAGGCTGCGTGATCGTGGGAGTGGGACCAAAAACGGCACACGATGTGTTGGTCGAATCTCCCGGCGCCCTCAACGACGGAGCTTGGCATCATCTTGTGTGGACGCGGTCGAGTCGGGGACTCAATAGGCTCTACGTCGACGGAGGATTGGCGAACGAGGCCGCTGACGGCGGAGGCAGCATTGTCAACGACCGTCCGATTCAGTGCGGTGGCGATCCGTGGCTGAAAGGCAGGTCGCTCATGGGGTCGTTGGCAGAAGTCGCCATCTATCGCACGGTGCTTTCAGCCGATCGCGTGCGAGCACACGCCGAAGCCGCCGGATTGAAGCCTCGTCAGTGGCAATTTGCCACAAGCAATTCCGCAGCACCGGCCACGACCACCGGGCCGCAGACAACCGCGGGTTGGCTTAAATCGAAGGGCAATCCGTTTCTGGGCGGCGCGCTGGGGACGTGCTTTGATATATCGGTTTTGAAGGACGACGGAAAATATCGCATGTGGCTTTCTTGGCGGCCGAAGGCGTCGGTCGCTTTAGTCGAAAGCCTCGACGGTTTGCATTGGACGCCGCCGGAAATCGTCGTCGCTCCGCGCGCAGAAAGCGGATGGGAAGATGACATCAACCGTCCTGTCGTGCTGAAACGCGGCAAGACGTATCACATGTGGTACACAGGCTTCAACGCAAAGGGGTCGGCCCTGGGTTACGCCACAAGCCATGATGGCCGCAATTGGCAACGCATGAGCGAAAAGCCAGTGCTCATTTCCGATCAGCCGTGGGAAGAAGCGTGCGTGATGTGCCCGCACGTGCTTTGGGACGATGCTGAACAGCTTTACAAAATGTGGTACAGCGCGGGCGAGCGAAACGAGCCTAACGCCATTGGCTATGCCACAAGCAGGGATGGCCTCTCCTGGAAGAAGCACTCGGGCAACCCCATCTTCGTGCCAGATCCGCAAAGTATTTGGGAGCGGCACAAAGTCACTGCCTGTCAGGTGATTCAGCAACCCGACGGCTATGTCATGTTCTATATTGGTTTTCGCGACGAGAGCACGGCTCAAATCGGCCTGGCACGATCCAAGGATGGCGTCACGAATTGGTGCCGTCACGGGGCAAATCCGATCGTGCGGCCCGGCAAGAACCAATGGGATCACGACGCCTGCTATAAGCCTTATGCAATATTCGACGGCGGGCACTGGATGTTGTGGTACAACGGTCGTCGTGGTGGTTTGGAGCAGATCGGCTTGGTGACGCACGAAGGCGAGGATCTGGGCTTTGACGTCAAGCCAACAAAGGATGAAGCGTCGGTCGGCAAATAGCCGATCGTCTCTCCGTCCTCCCGCTAATCTGGGCTTTGCCGCTGCGGTCCTGCACCACTAGCTTCGGGCTGATTCTGTAACCAGTCATGCCCGCGCTGACGGTGTGCCGGTTCTGTTTCATTTGAAGGAATCCTTGCCGGGCTTCCGGCCCGTCAGAACTCTTGCACATCCGCTGGCACAATTTCGCGAAAGGGACGAACGTCGTCTGTCGTTTCTTGTATATTCGCGCGACAATGCGACGGATGGTGTGCAGACTAGGGCTCGGCAGTTGGACACGCGGCGGGTTGCGAATTTGAGTGTCGTCACTCGATGACTCCTTACAAGTCCGCAATACACGGCGGCACTTGTTGATTCCCGCTGCAGACCGTCATATGTTGCGCGCCATCAGCATGAAGCAGTCGCGATGACGAAAAACCATTCCGGGATTGTCTCTGTCTTCGCGAACTACGCCGTGGCACTGAAAGCAGCCGATTTGGGTGTCGTTACAAGGTTCTACACGGAGGGCGCTGGTACTCATGTCGCAGGAAGTCGCCCCCGGCTGCGAGTTCTGCCGCCCTTCGGCAAGCCAACGCCGGGTTATTTGCGATGATCGCACTGGACGTTGCGTTTGACGCGTCGCAAGTCGTCGCACTGGCTGCCGAGTTGGCGATTGTTTGCACAGCTTCGACCGGGACGATCAAGAACAATCCGAACAGTTACCGGGCAGTGGCGTTCCACTGACTAGAGATGGCCCTGCGACGTCGCGTGGCTGACGTTCACCTGCGTTATACGGAGCGGTGCGACAATGGTCGATAACGACAAACTTCGCTATACAAAGATCGCCCTCAACAATGGATCGGGCGCAATTCCCGCGCTCGGCTTTGGCACACTCATTCCCGACCCCATCGCAACCAGAACCGCGACCAAGGCGGCGCTGGAGACAGGATTTCGTGCGCTCGACGCGTCGGAACGTTACCGAAATGAAAAGGAGGTCGGCGAAGCGGTGCAGGAGGTATTCAAGGCCGGGAGGATCAAGCGGGAGGAAGTGTTCGTCGCCACGAAGCTCTGGAATAACAACCATCGCCCCGAGCGCGTCAAACCCGCCTTCGAGGCCAGCCTCAAGAGACTCCAAGTCGACTACGTTGATCTCTATCTCATCCACACTCCTTTTGCGTTTCAACCTGGAGACGAGCAAGACCCCAGGGATGCAAATGGCAATGTGCTCTATGACAAAGGGGTGACGCTCCTGGATACATGGAGGGCGTTGGAGGGCCTCGTGGACGGTGGCAAGTGCAAAGCCATCGGATTATCCGACGTCAGCCTGGAACAGGCGAAGGAGATTTTTGAAGCCGCGCGAATCAAGCCTGCGGTCGTTCACGTTGAGTCCCATCCATACCTCCCCGAATGGGACCTTTTGAACTATTGCAAAGCGAATGGCATCGTGCTGCAAGCATTCGCGGCGCTGGGACACAGTAGCGAGCCCAAGTTAATCGAAAATCCTGTCGTCACCGCAATTGCCAAGCGCGTCAACAAGACGCCAGCCCAGGTCTTGCTCGCCTGGGCGATCCAACGCGGGACGGCACTCCTGACCACGGCGACGACCCCTCGCTGGATCAACGAGAACTTTGACATCTCGACGATTCCAGAAGATGCCATGCGGGAGATTAACGAAGGAATCACGTCGCGGGTCAGGTTTAACGCCGTTGTGGAGACTGGCGTTCCCGGGTTCATTCCGAGAGAGAAGTGATATTGAGATGTTCCTCGGCTTGAAACTCATCGTTCCAACACGACCAAGCCGGTGTAGCGCCATGTATGGCCCAGATCGAGATCGATGGAGTAGTGAGGCTTTATGCGAACTTCTCGATGGGCCGTTCTGGTCCGACATCGGCCCCGGGTTTTTCTGCCAGCGAGTCCGATGATTCGATAGGCATCTGTCCCTGGACAGGCACTCATTAGCTTCTGGAACACTTCATGGGCACCAATGCTGTCCCTGATCGGTCGACTGCAACATCTTCGCGATCGGCTTCCGCGCCGAATTTGATTGGCGGAGCCTGGATCGACGGTCGTGGGAACGCGAGCCGCGATATCTGCAATCCGGCCGACGCGGCCGAGCTGTTGGCGCCGGTGCGCGAAGCCGCGCCGGAGCAGGTGGACGAGGCCTGCGCTGCCGCCGCCCGTGCCTTACCTGGCTGGCGCGCTACGCCGGCGCCGGATCGGGCTCATGTCTTGTTCAAGTTCCGGGGCCTATTGGAACAGAACCTCTCTGAGTTGGCGCACAGCATCGTCCGCGAAAACGGCAAGTTGCTCAGCGAGGCACATGGTTCGCTACGGCGTGGGCTTGACGTCGTCGAATTTGCCTGCGGCATACCCTCTCAGTTGATGGGACAGTCGCTGACCGGCATTTCGCGCGACGTCGACTGCCATACGATCCGCGAACCTGTGGGTGTGGTGGTCGGCATTCCGCCATTTAATTTCCCGGCCTTGATTCCGCTGTGGATGATGTCGCTCGCCGTCGCCTGCGGGAACACGTTCGTCCTTAAGCCTGCCGAGAAGGCACCCCTCACGGGCACGCGACTGATCGAGCTGTTCGCTGAGGCCGGCTTGCCGCCGGGTGTCGTCGGCGTCGTGCAGGGCAGTAAGGAAGTAAGCGAACGGCTCATCGCCAACCCACATGTCCAGGCCATTTCCTTTGTCGGAACATCGGCGGTGGCGGAGTCGGTCTACCGCATCGCGGCAGCGCACGGCAAGCGCGTTCAGGCGCACGGCGGAGCGAAGAACCATCTGATCGTCCTGCCTGATGCTGACTTGGGGCGCAGCTTACCCGCCTTGATGGGATCGTGCTTCGGCTCTGCCGGACAGCGCTGTCTGGCCGGCAGTGTGCTGGTGGCGGTCGGCGATCGGGCGCGACAGGACGCTGTCGTCGATGCCTTCATTCGCTCGGCGAGTGAACTGAAATTGGGAGACGGCCTGGACGACTCCGCGACGCTCTGTCCCGTGGTGAACGCAAAGGAGGAAAAGCGGATTCGGGCTGCGATCGAGCGCGGGGTGACGGAAGGAGCGCGGCTTCGCCTCGACGGCCGTCGCCAAACAGTCCCCCATAGGCCGCGCGGCTGCTTCATCGGGCCGACGGTCTTAGACGATGTAACGCCGGAGATGTTCGTGGGGCGGGAGGAGATTTTTGGCCCGGTGGTGAGCGTGATGCGCGCCGCGGACCTGGACGCTGCGATTACGTTGACGAACTGCAGCCGATACGGCAATACGGTCTCACTGTTCACGCAATCCGGCGCAGCGGCGCGCATCTTCCGCGAGCGCATTCAGGTTGGGATGCTCGGCATCAATGTCGGCGTGCCGGCGCCGATGGCGTTCTTTCCGTTCGGCGGCTGGAAGAATTCGCTTTACGGTGATGTCGATGCGCAGGCTGACGCCGTCGCTTTCTACACACGAAAGAAAGTAATCACCGAACACTGGTTCGGCGCCTAGGCGCCGAAGGATGGATGGGTTTGATCGAACCGGCAAGCCGGGAGTGCCAGCGACCTGAGTTCATTCAACTTTCACCGAAGACGAGGTAAAGACGATGGGACGAGTCGCACTAATCACGGGTGCCAGCCGGGGAATCGGTGCGGCAACCGCATTGTTACTGGCCAAACAGGGATACCGGGTGGTCGTCAACCACCGCGCCAGTGCGCCGCATGCCGAGGAGGTGGTGGCCACCATCGCAGCGGCCGGCGGGGAAGCGGTGGCGATTAAAGCCGACGTCACCGTGCCTAACGACGTCACCGCCATGGTCGATGAAATCGATCGGCGGTGGGGTGGGACGGACGTGCTCGTACACAATGCGATGACGCCGTTCGTGATCACCTCGTTCGCCAAGCTGAGCTGGGAGCAACTCGGCGGCAAGTTGGATAGTGAGCTGCATGCCGCTTTTCTGATGACCAAAGCCGTTGTGCCGGGAATGACTTCGCGCGGATATGGTCGGCTGATCTATCTGACTGCCGGGCTGTCGCGCCACGCGCGCGAGGGGATGATCGCGCTGGGCACCGCCAAGGCGGCCCTGGACCAGTTCGTGCGGTACGTCGCTCTGGAGCTGGCGTCGCAGGGAATTACCGCGAACCTGGTCGCTCCGTCTACGGTGGAAGGAACCAGGGTGACCGAGCAATTGACGGCCGAGCGGCTGCGCGAGCTGGCCGCCGCCACACCGATGCGTCGGCTGGTGCGGCCCGAAGATATCGCCAAGACAATTGCCTTCTTGGCAAGCGAGGATTCCGGCTTCACCACCGGCCACTACCTTCCCGTCAACGGCGGCCTGGCAATGGACTAAATGCAGCAAGCGCGAACGCACGATCCTAGATTCCGAGATAAGGAGACAGGCTATGCCGCCTGCGCACACGATCGATCTGGCCTTCGTCGGCCGCGGACTCCACGAAGAACTGATCGCATTTGTGGCCGATCAGGAGGGGTATTTCGAGGATGAAGGCATCCACGTCGCGGTCCGCGACGGAATCAGGTGGAAGACCGAACGATTGCGCGGCGGCGCAACCATCGGTTTAGGTCGGACCTTGTTGTCACGGCTGACCGATGGCATCCCCTGGAATATGCTGGCCGTCAACACGCATCGTCCCCTGTTCTGGTTCCTTGGGCGCGGCGAGGTGAAATCCATGCAGGATCTTCGCGGGCGCCGATTGGCGGTCCACCCACCCCGCACCGCACCCGGCTGTTTCGCGCGGATCGTGCTCCGCAAGCACGGTCTCGACCCCGATCGCGATCTGCAGTGCCTAGCACGATTCCCGGGTGACTACCAGATGGATCTACGCCGCCTTCGCGACGGTTCGATCGATGCGGCCTACGTGGGCAGCACTTTGGCGCCCGAACAGGTTGCGGCCGAGGAGGGCTATTCGGTCCTGTCCTGGGTCGGCGACCACTTTCAGATTCCCACCGTGGGGATCGCTGTGGACCCCACGCATATCCCGCTCGACGACCCGGCGCTTTTGGCGCTGGTGCGAGCCAACCAGCGCGCCCTTCGTACAATCGCCGAAAAACCCCAGTTAGCCATCGACTACATCGCCTATTTCCTAAACCGGCTGACGCGTGATGAAGTGCAGCAATACTACGATCGCTACATTGGCCCCTACTTCACGTCTGACGGTCGGGTAGATCTCAACGTTGCTCAGCAGGCGGTCAACGCGGTCGCCAGCGAACTCGGAGTCGCCCCGGCATCCGCTGACGAGATCTACCGCCCTTCACCGAACGGCTAGGCGGCGGCGTGGCGGAACGAGTAATCCAAGAGACCGGGATAACCTTTTCACTGAACAGGCGACTGAGGCATTGATGAGGATCATTATCAATGGGGTAGGCATCGCCGGTCCGACACTCGCGTATTGGCTATCGAAGTCCGGTCACGACGTGGCGCTCGTTGAGGAGGCGCCACAGCTCCGTCGTGGCGGCTTCTCGGTCGACGTTTTCGGCCGGCTGACTCATGGCCGGTTCACAAGCCTACGGCGCTCTGATCTTTCCGCCACGATCTACCAAGCGCTGAATGATCAAGTCGAAACGATCTTCGGCGACTCCATTGCCAGGGTCGAGGACGCGGGGCAGTGCGTGCGGGTCAGCTTCGATAATGCCGCCCCGCGCGAGGCCGACCTAGTCATCGGTGCCGACGGGCTGCATTCGCGCGTCCGCCGGCTCGCGTTCGGGCCCGAAGCAGGGTTTGAAGTCTCGCTGGGTTATCACGTCGCTGCGTTTGAGGTCGAGGGGTACCGGCCGCGTGACGAACTCGTTTACGTCAGCTACGGCGTTCCGGGAAAACAGATTTCTCGATTTTCCATGCGCGAGAACAAGACGCTCTTTCTCTTCGTTTTTCGTGACGAATACTTGCCCGTCGAGAACATCTCGACTGAACAAGAAGGCAAATCCGCGCTGAGGAGCGTCTTTGCCGGCCTCGGCTGGGAATGTCCCGAGATCCTTGCCGCCATGGAGAAGGCCAGTGAAATCTATTTCGACCAGGCCAGTCAGATTCGGATGGATCGCTGGACAACTGGCCGCACGGCGCTGATTAGTGATGCGGCAGCTTGCGTTTCCCTGCTCGCGGGTGAAGGCACCGGACTGGCGATGCTAGAGGCCTACGTGCTTGCCGGTGAGCTTTGCGTTTGCGGGGGGGGCCACTGCATCGCCGTTGCCCGCTATCAGGAGCGCATGATGCCGCTGCTGAAGCGCAAGCAGAAATCGGCGGCGAAATTCGCCAGCTCTTTCGCCCCGAAGAGTGCTTTCGGAATTCGGTTCCGCAACATCGTCACCCGGCTGATGGGACTACCATGCGTTACGGATTTCTTCATCGGTCGCGATCTGCGCGATACCGTCGCAATACCTGACTACGGCTACTGAGGTGGGCGAGGCGGGGAGAAAAATCCCTACCGCCCAGTTGTCATAGAGACGTTCATGACACTCGCAACTCCGCGGACATCGCCGGAGCATCTGCCCAGAACGCGTTGCGTCTTCCGGTGTGACACGAACGGCAGCCACGACTGCACTCTTTGCCGCACTTGCACGGCGCTGATCGCCTGAAGCAAATGATCGGCAGCCTATTGCCATTTTGCTGACGGCCATGCCGTCGTGCCCGCAGGCAGTTCGATCCGTAACACCGTCCTCAATTGCAGCGCCCGGTGAATCGTCCCTAGCAACAGACTGAATTCGCGTCCAGCAAATCGTTCGTACCAGCGTACGACGTTGCTTGTCTGCTGCGCATTTCGAGTAATGTCGCTACAAAGCAAAGCGAATGGCGATGCGCGGCGAGAATAAGGTGCGAAAACCCCGGCGGACTCTCGACTACGGAAAGTCCGTGATTACGCTGGGAACCACTGCGATTCCTGGATCGATTTGACGTCGTCCGAAGTTGACGATCATCGGTTGGCGTCGATCGAACAGAAGGCATGTTGAGTATCACCATTCGGACCACAGGAGAACGCTAATGAGACTCTTTCGTCGTGCAGCCATAGCAGCCACTGCGCTGCTGGCTTTCTCGAACCATGTTGGTGCCACGACTCTCGACGCCGGTGCCAACTTTCAAAACGGGCCCCTCTACATCACCCTTACCGGTGCGAATGATGGCCAGCCCTTTCAAACAAGCAGTGGAAGTATCTCGCCAAGCTTTTTGGATGGCGTACCGGTGCCGTATCTCTACTGCGTAGAGATTACCACGAACATAAACGTTCCCGGCTCTTACTTCGCCACGCTTTCCGATGCCGGGATCGTTCATGGTGGTCTTCTCTCGAATGCGGGACAGGTCGCCTGGCTATTGGATAACATTGCCCCCGGAGCGACGTCGGCAGATGCTCAGGAAGGTTTGCAGGCCGCGATCTGGTCGCAGGTTTTCGGCGCAAATTTTGGCTTGGCCACCGGGCCGGGAGAGACGAGTGCTGCTATCCAAGGTTTCTACAATGCGGATCTTGCGGCGCTCGGAACCAACACGAGCCCGTTGAGCGACGTGATATGGATCAGCCCTTACAACTCCGATGGCTCAAACGCGCAAGGATTAGTTACGTCTAGCTCCCACCCTGTACCTGAGCCGTCGACTGCGATCCTGTTGGGATTAGGCATTGCTTCGCTCGTCGGCTATAGCCTGCGAAAGCGTAAAGCCTAGCTGCCGAGAGTGAATCAAAACGACAGGCCGTCCGACGGGGCGGCCTTTGTTTTATTCGCTCTCGTTGATGTCGGGAACCGATGCGGTATCGGCAGAGTGCATGCCCGCTCGCATGAACTGACGCCATTAGGCCGCAACGATCCCCAAGGCGCTTGTGGCCGTTTCACGCGCCTCTAGGAAACCAGTTTCCGAAAGGGCAAATCCGGCAGAACGTGCGCGCTCCCAGATTACGCTTCCGCCATCTAGGCGCAATTGGGTCGCGAGCTTGTCATCATTAGCTCAACCTATCTGGCACGTTACGGCCGTATTCACTATTCGCACGGTCACTGGCGCGCGGCTATCCACAAGATCGCGAGAAACGTCATGACAAGCGACCGTCGAATCGCCTACGCGGCTATGACACTTGCGTGTTGAGCGTGACCGACTCGCATGGTCAGACCTTTCTGAATTCCTTCGGAGGAGCCGGCAGCGCTGTCGGACAGTTCAGCTTTCCGACGGGCCTGGCTTACGACAGCACTAACGGGCTACTCTATGTCGCGGATAGCGGTAACGGCCGCGTGGAATACGTCGATTCTGCCGGGCACGTGGGCACTCTCGGTTTCGGACTGTCGTCGCCTCAATCCGTGTCAACGGACTCCGCCGGAGATGTCTTTGTCGCACACAATCTGGAGGACTACTCCAGATCGGCAACGCAACCTTCAATGCAAATGCGCCCCCACTCGACGGGCCAGCAATGTACAACAGCGCGGGCGCAGAGATTCGTTTTACGGATGCCGCGCATGCCATGTTGAACGCGACATCGGTCACAAACTACGGATTGATCGACGGTGCAGGGAACATCGTTGGTTCGTTCAACAATGTTGGCGGTACTGTGCAGGCTGCGAGCGGGCAAATACTGAATGTGGTGTCAAGCGCAACGAGCGGTGGCACGCTGTCGCGCGCCAGCGGTGGCACTTTAAACTTTCAATCCAACCTTATGCTGCAATCCGGTAGCGCTGTGCAATTCGCGCTCGCCGGGGGCACGCTCGGCACGCAGTACGGCCAGCTCGGCGTGACCAGCGCCCTGACGGCGACGGGCAGCCTTGCTGTAACGTTTGCAGGCGGTGACGACCCGCATAACGGTGAGCAGTTTCACCTGCTTAAATTCGGATCGGAAAGCGGCACGTTTTCCTCAGTCACGCTGCCGTCGCTGGATCCAGGCCTGCACTGGGATACATCGCTCTTATACACGCAAGGGATTCTGCGTGTGTCGATTCCCGGCGATGTAACCGGTGACGGCATTACGAACGGGCTCGACATCAACTTGATAGCCAACAAATGGCTGCATACAGGCAGTCCGGCCACTCTGCCTGGTGATGCGAACGGCGATGGCACGGTGAACGGGCTCGACATCAATGTGATTGCTACGCATTGGCTGCAAACCTATGGAGCAGGCGGCGGTCGTGCCCGAGCCCTCGACACTCATCCTCGCCGCGCTCGGCGGACTCGTATTGCTGACTTGTCGCCGTCGCCGCTAAGAAAAATCGCAGTATGAGCGAAGAATCGTGGTGACTGCGAGCATGATCGATCTCGGGGTGATCCATGTGGTAATGCGGTCCCCAAGGCAATATCCGAATCGAGCAGACCACGCAGAATCTCCGCGTATTGCCAGAAGGATCGGCTTTCCTTTGGAACGACAGCACAGACGCTGATCGACAAAGGGCTGCCGAACTATTCCCCGAGGCATCGATTGGTCGACGGGCCAAATCTTGAGGTGCTATCGGATCAGCCGGCAACACGCTGCTAGAAGGTCGCCAGGTAGGAGGCGGCAACAGCTACCATACAGTATCGTATGGGTTCCGCCCGATTCAGCACCACAGCCTTAAGACGTTACCCCACAATTGGCTAGTTGGAGAGTACGCCATCCCTGCGATAGATTAACGATTCGACGCTGGCGGTGCCAATTACCCGTCTAGCGCACGCCGTTGACGAGAATTCTTCGCGAGGGGCACAGTGGTTGCTGGCTTTAATCGCAACTGTCAATGAATTGCTTTCCATGCGAACGGGCACAACGATCATTTGCGATACCCGGAGGATGGCCATTACAGACCACCAAGCGAATGCCGGCCGCATTACGCAACTTACGATGCCTTTCGAGCCACTCTGCAACTTCAGGATCAATGGCTGATACGCAGCCACCCGATAGAAGTCCCGAGTGCCGTCGAGCGCGTTCGTGGGCTGGTCCGGCCGAGTGCTGGCGTAGCAACGTCGACACCTCGGCCTGAGGAGTCGACAGGTGGAAAATAAAGGCCAGGTCATTTAACCTCTTTTTTCGGAAAAATTCAGCTAGGCCGCCGAATCATACCTGCGAGATCCATAGATGCCGAATTCGATCTCATCGTTGCCTGCGGGAGCCATTCGCAGCGCATCCTTTGAAAGCTCCTCAATTAGCGGATTCGATATGGCAAGAGAACGGCCGGCAGTGCCAGGAGCAACCCGACGGTGTGACGCAAGACACCCGGGGCGGACGACGCCGGAGTTCTTCGGCCGAAAACAAGTCACGAGCAGTATTGGACATGAGTCCCATTTTCGGAGCAGCAAGCGCGATGAAACCCATTAGCCTTGTCACGCGGCGCCCCGTCATCTTCCTCGTGGTATTCGTTGCGCTCGCCATTGGCGGAATTCTTGGATTGTCGAAGATGGGGGCCGATGGCTCCTCTGGTGCTTTGTTTGGAATGAAATCCATACGGCAGTTTGTCAACGACAGGTTCAAGTCGAATTCACATAAGGACGAGGGGGAGGCGCAGAATGAGCAGAAAATCGTAGTAACCACTCCCATGGTCGAAGACGTCACCATTACCGAGTCATTTGTCTGCCAGATTCGCTCGCAACGCCATATCGACGTTCGCACCTTAGAGGGTGGATATATCAACAAAATCTCGATCAACGAAGGTCAGGCGGTGAAGAAGGGCGATTTGATGTTCGAAATCCTGCCCGTTCTTTACAGGGCAAAATTGGACGCCGAGCAGGCGAAGGCCAGCGTCGCGCAACAGAAGTATAAGTACACCCAGCAGTTGGCCGACGACAAGGTAGTCTCTCAGAATGAAGTGTCACTCCAGAAGGCCGAAATGGAAGAGGCCCAGGCCCAGGCGAACTATGCCGACGCGCAGTTGAAGTTTACCGACGTGAAAGCACCGTTCGACGGCCTCGTCGACCGCCTTCTGCAGCGCGAGGGCAGCCTGGTCAAGGAGGGGGACGTCCTCACCACTTTGGCAGACAACAGCACCATGTGGGTGTACTTCAACGTACCGGAGAAATACTACCTGCATTACATGGCGACCAAGAAGCAGCGTGAGACGGACGACAAGATTGAGCTCGTGCTGGCGAACGGCGAGGTGTTTCCGCAGGCCGGCAAAATCGGGGCAATCGAGGCCGACTTCAACAACGAAAATGGAAACGTCAAATTCCGCGCGGATTTTCCCAACCCGGATGGCTTGCTGCGCCACGGCCAGACCGGCACCATCAAGATTCTCCGGCCATTGAAGAACGTCCTCGTCATTCCTCAGCGGGCCACGTTCGATATCCTTGACAAGCGGTACGTTTGGGTCGTAGGCGAGGACTCCGTTGCGCATCAAACCCTGATCACCCTCAAGTACGAATTGGAGGACATTTTTGTCATCGAAAGCGGACTTAAGGTGACAGACAAGATTGTTCTGGAAGGGGTGCGAGAGGTTGAGGACGGCACAAAAGTGGAATACAGCTTTGTTACGCCGGAGGAGGCTCTGAAGAACCAAAAATTCCACGCCGAATAGCCGCGCCTTCGCGAGATTCTCGACACCGAACGGAAACAATATAGTCGCGGAACCATGTTCACGAAAATTCTCACTCGACCGGCATTCGCGATCGTCATTTCCATCGTCCTCCTATTCCTAGGAATTTTAGGGATCAAAACCCTTCCGGTCGCACAGTTCCCCAACATCGCGCCGCCGACGGTGATGGTGTCCATTTCTTATCCCGGCGCCAGCGCCAATGTCCTGGTCGACTCGGTACTGGTCCCGATGGAGCAATCCATCAACGGCGTCCAGAACATGCGTTTCATTTCGTCCTCTGCGACCAGTGCCGGTGAAGCGACAATCATTATCTACTTCGAGCCGGGCACGGATCCGAACATCAACGTCGTGAACGTGCAAAACCGGGTCAACATCGTGCTGTTTCAGCTCCCACCTCTCGTGGTGCGCGAGGGTATCCTCGTCAGCCAGGTCGTGCCGAGCATGCTGATGTACTTGAATATTTACAGCACTGATCCCAATGCCGACCAGACGGACCTTTTTAACTTTGCCAACCTCTACGTCATGCCCCGGCTGAAGCGGATCAGAGGCATGGGCATCCCCAGAAACCTCGGCAACCGCATCTTTGCGATGCGGATTTGGCTTGATCCGGACCGCATGCGCGCCTACGACGTGTCTACCGAGGATGTCATGAAGGCTCTGTCGGAACAGAGCGTGATCGGCTCGCCCGGACGACTCGGCGAGGCCACTGGGAAGACATCGCAATCCAAAGAGTACGTGTTGACGTATATCGGGCGCTTCAACAAGTCGGCGCAGTATGAAAACATCATTTTGAAAGCAAACCCCGACGGCGAGATCTTGCGGCTCAAGGATGTTTGCGAGGTCGAGTTAGGCTCCCAGTTCTTCGACATTTATTCCGACATCAACGGGCATCCCGCAGCGTCCATCGCTCTCAAGCAGGCCCCGGGATCGAACGCGGCCGAGGTCATCGAGGCGATCAAGGCCGAACTCGAAAAAATCAAGAAGCAGTCGTTTCCTCCAGGGATGGACTACGAATTCGCCTATGACGTCTCGAAGTTCCTGGACGCTTCGATCGAAAAGGTGCTGCATACGCTACTCGAGGCATTTATCCTCGTGTCGCTCGTTGTCTACATGTTCCTCGGGGATTTACGATCCACGCTGATCCCGACACTAGCGGTTCCGGTTTCGCTGGTCGGGACGTTCTTTGTTTTGCGGTTGATGGGACTCTCGATCAACCTGATCACGCTCTTCGCCATGGTTCTCGCGATTGGGGTCGTGGTGGACGATGCGATCGTGGTCGTCGAAGCGGTGCACGCCAAAATGGCGCAAAAGCATTTATCGCCCTACGTAGCGACAGGCGAGGTCATGCACGAGATTTCGGGCGCAATCATTGCCATCACCCTCGTAATGACGTCTGTTTTTGTGCCGGTGACATTCATACCCGGGGCGACTGGTACCTTCTACCGTGAGTTTGGGATCACGATGGCCACGTCCATCGTCCTATCCGGCCTGATCGCCCTCACGTTAACACCCGTGCTCTGCGCGATGATTCTGAAGCCGCACAACCACAACGGCGTTGGCTCGCATACAAGCCCTGGCATGGACACGAGCGACGTGAAGCGGCCGCGCGGGCTCGGAGTCAAGGTGCTTGTTGCGCTCGCAGGGGCGATCGTCTTGTGCGGCGTCACGTATCTGGCCTATGAGTTGTGGGGGCCGATTGGGTTCGGACTCATTGCCCTGCCATTCGTGCGTAAGCCGTTTGATCGCGCCGTCGAGAGGGTCACAGGCGGTTATGCTGCCGTCATACGGCGGATCGTCACGCGCCGCACGCTCACCATGGCCGTCGTCGTGGGCTTTGGCGTCGGTATTATTGTTGTCGACGCGGAGCTGGCGACGGGCTTTATCCCGGGCGAGGACCAAGGCATTATTTACGCGGTCCTTCAGACACCTCCGGGCTCCACGCTCGAGTACACCAACGCCAAGTCTCATGAGCTGGAAAAAATTGCAAAGGAGGTCCCGGAAGTTGCCTCGGTTACCTCATTGGCCGGATACGAGGTTCTGACCGAAGGTCGCGGCTCGAACGCGGGTACCTGCATCATTAACTTGAAAAACTGGTCGGATCGCAAGCGAACCGCACGCCAGCTCATCGTGGATCTCGAAGAAAAATGCCGCAAGATGAGCAACGTGAAGCTGGAGTTCTTTGAACCGCCCGCAGTTCCTGGGTTTGGCAACGCGGGAGGTGTCTCGACCTTGGTGCTCGACACGACTTTCTCCGCTGATTACCAGCGACTCGGAGAGGTGACCAACAAGTTCATGGCCGCCCTGAAAAAGCGCAAAGAGGTGACTAACCTGTTCACCTTCTATGCTGCTAATTACCCCCAGTACGATTTGGTCATCGACAATGACGTGGCCATGCAGAAGGGCGTGACCATCAAGGATGCAATGGACAGCCTCAACATTCTCATTGGTAGCACCTGGGAGCAGGGATTTATTCGGTTCAACTACTTCTACAAGGTTTTCGTACAGGCCAAGCCGGAATTTCGGCGCTACCCGGCGGATCTCGACAACCTATTCGTCAAGAACAACAAAGGGGAAATGGTCCCTTATTCCGCCTTTCTGACGATGAAGACGAAGCAAGGTCTGAACGAAATCACGCGCTACAACCTGTACACCTCGGCCGCTATTCAATGCGCGCCGAGTGCTGGTTACAGCACCGGTCAGACCATTCAGGCCATCAAGGAGGTTGCCGCCGAGACGTTGCCGCGCGGTTTCGATCTCGGCTGGATGGGCCTGGCTTACGACGAATCAAGAAAGGGAAACGAGGCGGTTTATATCTTCCTAATTGTCGTCGTCTTTGTTTATCTCGTGCTGGTCGCTCAATACGAAAGTTTCATCCTGCCGCTGGCAGTGGTCTTGTCGTTACCGGTCGGGCTTTTTGGTTCCTTCTTCTTCCTGAAAGCACTGGGTCTGGCTAACGATGTCTATGCGCAGATCGGGCTGATCATGCTAGTCGGTCTGTTGGGCAAGAATGCGATCTTGATCGTAGAATTCGCGACCCAGCGGCGGCAGGAAGGCGCCTCGCTTCAGGACGCGGCCGTCGAAGCTGCGAAACTCCGTTTCCGGCCGATTCAGATGACCTCCTTCGCTTTCATCGCCGGTCTGATTCCATTGGTCATTGCCACAGGCGCCGGGGCGATCGGCAACCGGACCATCGGCACCACGGCAGCGGGCGGCATGCTCATCGGCACGGCCATTGGAGTCTTGATCATTCCCGGCCTTTATTTTTTCTTCGCCCAGCTTCAAGGCGGACGAAAGCTACTCAAGGACGAAAGCAGTTCTCCGCTAAGCGAGGCGATCGAGCTACCGGCACAGGGACGCCACGGACAGAATTTGAATCCGTGATCGTTGTAGCTGGTGGGCCGACTGCCATGATTCCCAACTTTTGTGGGCATCGAGCGAAGCGGTACAATGGATTTGCACAGCAGCCAAACGGTCTTTAGTTAAAGGACCTGTTGCGCGGCAAGCATTAGTGTCGCCCGTTGCACTTCTTAGGAACCCGCGCCTATTTAATTTCTTGGCACCGATCTCGAGGAGTGACTATGACAAACGATGTAAGTCGCCGAGACGCAATCAAGTTCGCGGCGGTGCTGGCCGTGGGAGCAGGCGCGACGACTGCAGATCTGGCGCTAGGCCAGCAGGCGGACAAGCCCACAGAGACCGCGGACGTCAATACCACTCGGGATGCGTTTTTAGCGCAAGCCAAGCAATATCCCGAGAGCCTCATGCTCGGCGAGCCGGTGATTCTCATGCTCAACACCGATAAGTACAGTCGCGATTTGCTCATCACC
This sequence comes from Pirellulales bacterium, assembly GCA_036490175.1. Lineage (NCBI taxonomy): Bacteria > Pseudomonadati > Planctomycetota > Planctomycetia > Pirellulales > Pirellulales bacterium. The sequence continues at coordinate 52,580 of DASXEJ010000359.1, forward strand.
TCGGCCGTTGACGAGCAAGGCAATAAAGTCGAAGTAGGCGTCCGTTCGCGGTGCGTGCGGATTTTTCGGGCCGACCCAACCGTGGACGAGTTCACCAGCCAAGGCGGCGTCTACTGGCGCTTCCGCGATTTCTCGGGCAAGGTAAAGCTAAAGACGACTCCAGGCTGGGGCCACGCCCACTCCGGCGCAATCGTGATGGTGGTGCGGGAGGAGGAAACGGTTCGCCTTTACACGATGAACCTAGACCTGCGGTGTTGAGGCCGGCGTTTGGCATCGTGGGTATCTCACTGAATAATCGCCAGAGCCGCTTTGACGGCAGCGACCGTTGGCTGTCAGGCGCGGTTAGGTCGAAACGACTGGGGGATAACTCCGCAGCTGCGGCTTCAGTCGCCTTCGACATTGAACTGCTTCGCGCTGGCCTGGACGATCGACCACGCGACTGACTCAGCCCGCGCAATATCGCAATCGTTTGATGTGACGGCAACCGCCATGTTCTTATCGGGAATGAATGCGACCAGCGCGTACCACATCGTGTTCGATCCGTTGTGCCAATATGTGGTGTACGGGAGTTCGTCGGTTGGATTCTTCTTTACCCAGCCGCATCCATAGTTTTCGAGATTAGGAGTATGGAGCCGTTTATAGGTTTCGGCGGTGAGTAGTCTTCCGGTCCCCAGGTCGCCACGCAGGTGTTCAGTGGCATACGTGCCAAGGTCCGTCAACGTCATGTGTATGGTCCCGGCAGGGCCGATGATCGGAGTGATGTCTGAGTTGTCGCTCACGCTCGTTTTCCCATCGCGCGTCCTGAGATGACCTCTAGGTTGAGCAAGCGTTTCATGCGGGCTTTTTGGTGGGCCGAATCCGGCGCTGGTGAGTGCGAGCGGCTCAAAGACTTCTTTTTTGACAAGATCTTCCCAACTCATGCCGGTTGCTCTCTCGGCCATCGCACCGGCGATCGTGTACCCGATATTTGAGTAGGCATACTTGTCTCCCGGCGGGCTTGCCGGTTTTTTGGCGATCACATCCATAACCGCTTCTCGGCGCTTCTGGGTGCACTCGGGACCAGGCACAGGTCGTAATAGCAGTACCCACATGGGAAAGTTGGCCGGCGCACCCGAGGTGTGCGTCAGCAGTTGCAGGAGCGAAACTCGCTTCCAGTCGTCTTGGACCGTTGCGTCAGGAAAGCACTCGCCGATCGAGTCCGACCATTGCATCTTTCCCGACTCGACCAAGCGCGCGATCATGGTGGCCGTGACCGACTTCGTGACCGAACCGATGTGCCAGCGGTCGCCAAGTTCGACGGACACACTACTGCCAATCTTGCGCTCTCCATCAACGGCAGTCGCTACAGTCTGGCCGTCAACGACTACGATAGCCCCAAGGCCAACAAGTTCATTGTGCTTGCGAAGATCCGTAACCAGCCGCGCGAGCCAGTCGCCTGATGGTCCGTCGCGTCGAGAGGCTGGTACACCGCTGCACGCATCGGCGGATTCAGCCGTGCCGGCCTGGTGAAACTCGCTGAGTCCGCTCGCGAGTCGCTGTGGGTAGGCGGCATTCGTCAGCGCTACCAATACCAGTATGCACAAGGCCACCCGACGTGGCTGCGGCTCGATCGCGCCACGAGACCGTCGACTCTCGCATTCTCTGTGTCTCATTTCTCTTCTCCTGCTTCCGCCGAGGTTATGCCAGAGACAGCTCGATTATCAGCATTCTCTCTGGCCATCGCCACCGTTCGCTGGTCCTGCAGCGTTGATGGCTGGGCCGTGCCAACGGGAAACTTTATCCCGGCCTTGCGAGTGGCCGGCGGCTCAAGGTTTGGGAATGAAGCGCCGTTGTTGAAAGTCCTGCATCTGCCGGAGTAGCATTTCCTCGGTATCGACGACGTCGTGGAACCCGAACCGTCGGGCCTTCGTTGTATCGGACATCACGTCGTATTCGAGATTGAAGACCGCTTCGCCGAAGGGCCAGGCCGCCGCGTCGCGGAACGAGTAATCCAAGAGGCCGTACTTCTGAACCATACTGCGCCACAACGGCTCCTTGTCGGCCATGAATTGGGTCAGCGGGAGGCGTAAGGGGGGCGCGAGCGGAAGTTGAAAAAAGTCTGCCAAGCGCGGCCAGAGGTTCTCCCAGCGGTGGAAGTCGCCGTTGGTGATGTTAAAGGCTTCTCCATCGCAGCAGTCGCTCTCGGCAGCCCAGATAGCGGCCTTGGCCAGCAAGTCGGCGTCGGTCATTTCCATCAGGCCGCCATAGGCTTTGGCCGAGCCCGGGAAGCGCAGGGGCAGGCCAAGCTCGCGACAGAACGACGCGTAGACGGCGATGACCGTGGCCATGTTCATCGGGTTGCCCACCGCAAAGCCGCAGATGCACGAGGGGCGCAGCGCGGTCCACGACCAGTTCCGACCGGCAGACTTGGCCTGGAGATAATCCTCCTGGTCGTAATAGAAATTGGGCGGCAAGTGACGCGGATCCTGCTCGCGGGCCGGTGTCTTGTAGGGACCCAGATGGGCGCCGTAGTACTTGGCCCCCTCCATGAGCACGACCTTCCTGAGTCGGCTCGACGAGCGCTCGACGGCCTCGACCGCGTTCCGCAGCATTGCCAGGTTGAGCCCGACCTCTTCGAACGGACTCGGCCGCATCTGCAGCGCCGTGTAGAAGACGTGGCTGACGTCGTGAAACTCGCCTTGGCACCGCGCGACCTCCAACGGATCGAGCAGGTCGACCGTCAGGAACCGGGCCGACGTTGGAAATTCGGGAGCCCGGCGCGAGATGCCGATAACCTCCCAATCGCCCAGCGCCGTCAGGTGGTTCACAATCGCCCGGCCGCTCACGCCCAAGGCGCCTGCGACCACAGCTTTCTTGCGTGCAGGTTCCGTGTGCTGGGGGCGCGTCATCGAGCTCTCCTGGGGAATGAAAGCAGCGGATCTTTCGAAAACTATAACGGCAGTGTAGAGCCAGTGTTAGGCGATCTTACGGTGACGGGACGGGATAGCACATCCGCAACGAGAGACGCTGCCGGACATTGTCCGCTTAGCTCATGTTGCCCGCAGGCGGGTTAAATTCGGCGTGTGGCAGCGCAGTGGCACGAGCGCGGTGGCCAGGTCGGATTGGATCCCAGGGGGGAGCTGACGAGAATCAAGGTCGCTTTGATCAGGTTTCGTCGCTCAGGTATCTGGCAGGACAAGAAGGGACCAAGAACTTGCCCTGCGTAGTCTCTGCCGGTGGCCGGAGCTTTGCTTGGAAGCGGATTGTCGAGGCGCTTTTACTCGTTGCTGCGCGGGGGCTGATGACCGTAGCTTCGACGGATCCCCGCATGATAGTATCGCGGGTCGCACTCTTGAGTCCTTATCGTGCAGCCCGACAAATCGACGGCACGGACCGGTTAGACGCCAAGGGCCTGGCAATGCACGTCGCCGTATGATGCGAATACGAGGTAACCGGGAGGGCTGTGAGCGTTGATCGTGAGTCTGCCGCCGATCACATCGACCTATGACGCGTTCGTTCATTGTTGCACCGCAGCGGCCGGTCGGATCGAGTTTCACGGCAATGCCAATGAGAATCAGGCTCGCTTTGATCTCGTTTCGTCGCCCAGGTGCCATGCGGTCACTGGCCGCGCGCACATCACGAACCTATCTAAGCCACGACCTGAGATTGTAATGACGTGCCTTGGTCGTTGCCCACGGGCGGATTTGTGCGGTGTGTCGCGGCGGCGCCGCAGGTTGGATTGATTTTCCTGGGCGAGGTAACGAGAATCGAGCACGCTTTAATCCCGTTTCGTCGCACAGGTGCCACGTGGCTGCTGATACAACCGTTCTCGTCGTGGGGGCCGGGCCGACAGGATTGCTCTTGGCTGCCGAGCTGATTCGTCGCGGGATCGATTGCACGATCATCGATCGCCAGCCGACGCCGTCGGTGTGGGATCGGGCCACGATCGTTCACCCACGTTCGCTCGAGGTGTTCGAGTCGCTGGGGATCGTCGATGCCTTTCTCGAGCGCGGCGTGAAGCAACGCTTCGCCCGGCTGCACTCGGCGGGATGCGTGCTGGGTGACATTGATCTTTCGCTGTGCGGCAGCCGGTACGAATTCAACATCGGCATTTCCGAGGAAGTGACCGAGTCGATTCTGACCGACTATCTTCACCGGCAGGGGGGCCGCGTTACTCGCACATCGCAATTGGTCAAGCTGGACCAGCAGTCAGAGTGTGTTACGGCCACCATCCTCTGCGAAGGCGCCACGAAAGTTATTTCGGCCGACTGGGTGGTCGGTTGCGACGGATACCATAGCGCTGTGCGGCAGCAATGTGGAATCGAGCTCCGCGGCAGCGATTCGGACGATCCCTGGGCCGTATTCGATACCACGCTGATCGGCTGGCATGGTTCGCATGAAGCCATTTATGGATATCTAGACGTGGTGCCGGTGATCCTCACCTCGCTGCCTCGATCGCGATGGCGCGTCTATCTGAGGCCAAGTGCTCTTGACTCCGATCTGCTGGACGATGCGGCGGCTACGCTTCAGCCGTATTTTCCGGCGATCGCATTCGCAGACGTTGCCAATCCGACGCGCTTTCGTTGCCACGCCAAGGTTGCAACCAGTTTTCGAGCGGGCCGCGTGCTGCTGGCAGGCGATGCGGCCCACATCTGTTCTCCGTCGCAAGGACATGGCATGAACAGTGGTCTGCAAGACGCATTCAATCTGGCCTGGAAGCTGGCTCTTGTCGCAGGCCGCCATTGCGCGCAGGACTTGCTGAACAGTTATGAAGCCGAGCGGCGCCCCGTCGCTCAGAAGAACGCCCTCTCGGGGGACGAGTTCGAACGAGCTCAGGACCTCACCGACCCGGAACAACGACGCCAGCGCGACAAGGGACTCACGGCCACATTTACCGACCCTGCGTCTTGCTATCGCGAATCGATCTCGGAGGCCGAACTCGACATCGACTACGCCACCTCTCCGATCGTACTCGGCGATGCAAACTCAACGATCGGCCCGGGACAGCGACTGCCCAACACGATCGAGGTGTTTCCGGCGAGCGGCGAAGTCAGCCGGCTGCACGAATTAACGCATCGTGCCGGCCACACCGTGCTGCTGATAGACGGCGCCGACGCCGCGGGCGATCGCCTGGCTGACATAGCCGAGTTACTGGCGGCTCGCGGCAGCCCGCTGCTTCTCGAAGCGACGCTCCTCTTGGCTGTCCATCCCGACCAGCGGTGCGCGTCCATTCCTTTGACTCGGGGGACCGCCGAGGAGTTGGGAGTTAGCGAGATCACGATGCTGGTGATTCGTCCCGACGGACACGTCGGCCTGCGCGCCGATCGCGACCACCTTCAGGCGTTGACGGACTATTGCAACTTGTTGGCATCCGTCGAGAGTTAAGAAGATGCGCCCGCGAGGTGCGCTGCAGCAGAAATCACTTGCAGGACGGGGTCCAAACCAAAGAGAATGGCCCGGCAAGTGGACTTCCAGCTATTTCTTGTCGGCCGCGGTGATCGTTAGCCAGACATCCTTGGTTCGCCGTGTGCGACCGGACATGGTCGCTTCGGCGAAGTGGACCGAGGATTCGGTGCCTGCGGCTGTTCCCACCACGCGAATGGGTCCCGTAAACGGCGCGTCGCCCGCAGTAACGACAAGCTGCACGCTCTTGGCCGATTCTCCCTCGGGCTGCGACACGACAGGTTCGGCGGTTACGCCGCTCGGCAATCCCTTGATGCGTAGCTCGATCGGTACGTTAAACCCCTGCAATCGCTCAATCGTCACCGGCAGCTCGAGTTTTTGGCCGGTGGCGACCGTGAAGTTGTCGGCAGCGAGCGACAATGTAAAGTCCGCGCGCGCGATCGTGGCCGAAAGTCGATAGACGAAGCGCGGTCCGCCCTGCCGGTGCAAATCAGTCACCGTGACGTCGTAGGCGCCGTCGGCCGGCGCGGCGAAGGCGAGTTGCGCGTCACGGTTTTCTCCCAAATCGTCGACGCGCGCGAGTGATTTGCCTTGGCTGTCGATGATTTCCAGCACCGGATCGAGCGGAAATCCGAGCGCGCGGCTTTCGATCCGCAAGTTGATCGTTTCGCCCGCTTTCGCACTGAAGCGAAAGGAGTCATTATCTCGCGGCGCTTCGATGCGGCCACTGATCGTCACCGGAAGTTGGATGGCTTGCGGATGGCCGGGCACACTGGGCTCGGCCGCCACGATGCAGGGATGCGTTTCGAGCGGCAGGACGAGCGTGTTGACGATCCGTGGATGAGCCAACAGCGCCTGCTTCGCTTCGGGCAGCAGTCGCGGAAGCAGTTGCCGTGCGTCGTCGGGCAGGTTCCAACCGTGAACTTCGACCTGTTGATCCACGCTAGCGACCGCAAGGGGAAGCGCATAATCCCCAAACCCGCCGACAGCAATCGTCAGGCGGTACACCGAAGTTTCATCTCCGGCGAGCGAGATCGTGCTGTTGGGCGTGGCCGGAAAACAAAACGTGCGCACCAGGTAAACGCCACTCGCTGGCGCGGTGAACACAATGCGAGGATCGATCTCCTGATCGTCATCATTGTGCGCGAGCACAAAGCCCTCGGCTGAGACGACTTCCAGTAACGTATCGATGGGCGAGGCCAATGTGCGATGCGCTTCGACGTCGGCCACGAGGGTTTGGCCTTTTTCGACGCGGACCGCGAATGTGTCGACGTCCCCCTTGCGCCGCAATCGGCCATTCACCACGACGTTGGGTGCGTCAAGTTGCTGCGGCTTGGTTGGCGAGTCGTTCGGCTCCTGCTCGTTCACCTCGGGCAGATTCCCCACGATCAAGGGCGCCGGCGAACTTGTCCCAGCGGCATCGTACAGCCGGAGCCAATACAGGCCCGGCGTGGCGTCTGCGGCGACCGTGACGGACAACTCCCCTTTCGATTCTTTGGGACTGACCGATACGCCGGGCTGATCGACCCACACCCTGACAGGCCAGGAGTCGAACTTTCCATGCGCTTCGATATCGAGCGTCTGTCCGACCTGCGCGCCAGCCGGAACCAGGTACTTCAGTTGCGGGGGCGCCGCAGTGCTTGTCGTGGGGAACAAGAACATGCAGAAAAGTAGCAGTTTCCCACCGCATGGCAGTCCGAATGGCAGTGCCCAGCGGAACAAAAGAGTCCAACGGGGTGCCGGCGCCAGACACCGTGGCCGCAGGCGCCGCGTGAGGGAACAAGGCCCGTCGATCATGCCACCTGCATTGCGACTCACCCCATCAACTCCTTGATCGGCGTGGGATCGCTGACAAGGTGGGCTGGCCGACCATTGGGGGCGTAGTAGATCTTGCCAGGATCGATACCGAGCTTGGTGTAGACGGTCGACACGAAATTCTCGGGCGAAAGGATCCGCTCGACGGCGGAATGCCCCGTGCGATCCGTGGCGCCAATGACTTGGCCCCCTGGCGTACCACAACCTGCAAAGAGGATCGACATGGCGTTCGCCCAATGATCGCGGCCGGCCTTCTTTTGGTCTGGCAGTGTCGAGATCTTGGGCGTCCGGCCAAACTCGCCCAGCGCGACGATGAGCGTCGTCTCTAACAGTCCGCACTCTTCGAGATCTTCGATCAGCGTAGCGATGGCGTTCTCGAACGGAGGAAGTCGCTTACGTATGGCGCCAAAAATATCGGAGTGGTGATCCCAGCCGCCGTCGTAGAGCGTGACGAACGGCACGCCGGCCGCCACCAGGCGCCGCGCCAACAGTGCGCGTTGGCCGAACGGGTTGCGGCCATAGCGATCGCGCATCTTGTCGGATTCGGCACTGATGTCGAATGCCCGCTGCGCTTCCGGGCTGGTTACCAGGCTGTAGCCTTGTTCGTAGTACTCGTCGAGTGCTCGGACCGGGTCGCCGGCGGCTTCGTCGGGGATACGGGCAAGTCGATCGACGACGGAGCGCAGATCGCGCCGCGATTGAAAGCGATTGTCGGCCAGACCGGCCGGCGTGGCGACGTCGCGGACGCGGAAGTCTTTTTTGTTCGGGTCGTCCGCCACGACAAAGGGGGCGAATCGAGCCCCGAGAAAATTCGGCCCGCCCGAGCGCGACATGCTGGGCATCGAAAAATAGGCCGGCAGCCCACCTTGGTTACCGCGTTCGTACGCGGTAACCGAACCCAGGCTCGGATGGAAACTGACGAAGGCGCCGCAACCGACCGGAATGCGCGGCGGGGTGCCTGTCATCATGTAATGATTGCCGGCGCCGTGGTTCCCCTGGTTATGGCAGACGGAACGCACGACGGCCAACTTGTCGGCAATCCCTGCCAGCCGTGGCAAGTGCTCGGAAAAATGGACACCGGGGATCTTGGTCGAGATCGCCCCCAGCTCGCCGCGAATTTCGGCCGGCGCGTCGGGCTTGGGATCGAACGTTTCGAAGTGTGAAGGACCGCCGTCCATCCAGATGAGAATACAGCTCGTCGGGCGGCGCGAGGGCTTGCCCGACGTCGTTTCGTTCGCCTGGCCCACGAGCCGCAGCAGATCGACAAAGCCACCGCCGGCCAAACAGCCGACTCCCAGCTTCAAGCAATCACGGCGACTCCAGCCTTCGCAGTTGCGCAGCCAATTCATATTTGCGATCCTTGCCGCTGGCCCCAACTAATTCTTAAAGACAAATTCCGGTGTATTCAGCAGTGCCCACAGCAGATCTTCGATCGCCTGGCGTCGCACGGCGCCTTCGCCCACGATGAGTGGGACTGTGGCCGCTAGTTCTTCACTGGTCGGACCGCGCGAGTAGGTCGCCAGATACAGCTCCTCGACAATTTGTTCCGCCGAGAGTGTGCTGGCCGCCAGATGGGCCACGCGTCCGTCGTCGCTGGTTAGCTGGCGGTTCACGCTGGGCGCGTTCATCAAGTGCAGTGTCTGCACGACGGTTGTCTCGCCGGTCCGCTCGCAGGGGGGATCTTGATTGGCGTCGGGCCGGCCAAAGGCATCGAGAAACAATGAGTCGATGCGATGCGTCCACAGTTGCACGGCGCGGGCCTCGGGCGGCAAGCCGCTGAACGACTCGCGGACCTGGGTTACGTCGCCAATCGCGTCCAACAGCGATTCTGCCTCGAGCCGCTGCCGATAGTGTCGCGAGAAATTGTGCGTGTCCGTAACGTTCTGCTCGACCGGCAATGACGATAGCCCGTATACGTACGAGCTGACGATCAGGCGGAGCAGTTCCTTCTGATCGTAATTCAAACGGCGGAACTCTTCGGCCAGGGCGTCGAGCAATGCCGGGTTGCTGGGAGGATTCGTAGCCCGCAGATCGTCGACCGGACCGACGAGTCCGCGCCCCAAGAGTGCTGCCCAGATGCGATTGACCGCCACGCGCGAGAACAAGACTTTGCCGTCGTTGAGCATCCAATCGGCGAACACTTCGCGCGGGTCGTCGTCAGGGCCCACCTCGCGGGCGCTGCCAAACAGGGGCCGCGGCGGCAATGGCTTGCCTGTCAGCGGATGGACTACGCCGCCGGTTGGGGCAGTGAACACGATCTCTTCGCCGCCGGAAATCGGCGGTGAGATTCCAGCGCCCTTGTAGCCTACGCGGCTGAAGAAGGCCGACAGGCTGTAGAAATCGTCCTGGCTCCAAACCTCGAATGGATGGTGGTGGCACTTGGCGCACTCCAAACGGGTCCCCAAGAACAATTGGCTGATCATGGGAGTGATCTCGTCGGGCGAGCGCCGGTCTCGAAAGACCGTGACGGCTCCGTTCCGCCAGGTGCTTCCTTGTGCTGTGACTAACTCGCGGACAAAGCGATCGTACGGCCAGTTCTGTCGAAACGCTTCGCGCAACCAGCTGTCGAGACTGAGCGTCGCCTTGATTCCCACGCGATAGGGATTCGGCCGCAACAAGTCGGCCCACTTGCTGACCCAATAGTCTGCGTACTCCGGCCGTGCCAACAGCGCATCGACCAGGCGCGCCCGCTTGTCAGAACTTGGGTCGGCCAGATAGCGCCGGCTCTCTTCGACGCTGGGCAGGCGACCGATAACGTCCAGGTGGACGCGGCGGAGAAACGTGCTTTCATCGGCCGGTTCGCTGGGCAGAATATTCAATTGCTGCAGCTTGTCCCAGACAAGCGCATCGATGAAGTTGTGCCGTGGCAACTGCGCATAGATCGCGGCGTCGACCGGCGTTGGCAGTGGAATCGCCGTATTCCACGTCGCGATGTTCCCCATGTAACGGGCCATGATGCTGGCCTCGCCCGGCAGTGATCCAGCGGCGATCAGTCCGTGGGCGTCGATGGCCACGATGGCCGCCTCGTTCGAGGCGAAATTCGTGAGCCGAGTGACGTCGCGCAGCGAACCGTCGGAGTAATACGCGGTTACAACCAGCTGCTCTTTGGCGCCGGCTGGCAGCACGTGCTCTGGCGGCGCGAGTGCGATCTTCACGAGTTTCGGATCGCGCTCCTGGACGCGTGGCATTCCCGCGGTAATCCAGGCGCGGATCGTCTCATAGTCGGCACCGCCGCGTTCTAGACGCAGTCCACCGCCATGCGGTTCCGTGCCCGAGGCCTTGCGCAGCAACAAGCTATTCGTGGGCGCGGCGGGGAAAATGCGCCGTCCGCGAGCATTCTTGACGATGGCGTCGTAGTCTGTGTCAGCGTCGAAGCCCAAGAGCGACAGCGCAAAACCGTTCTGGCCGCGGGCCTTGCCATGGCAGGCGCCAGAGTTGCAGCTCGCCTTGCTGAGGATCGGTTGCACATCGAGCTCGAACAACACGGGTCGATCGGGCCCGGTCGTGTCGTTAGGTTGCTCTACGGCGACCACTGCCGACGGGACGAACGCGAGCAGGCCGATCGCGCAGCAAACGCGGATCGGAACTCGAGTCCTGGCCCGAATGAAGTCGTTTCGCGGCATGCGTGCGTAGCGTGGCGGGAGAGGTGCGCGGCAGGTCGGAGCGGTAATTGCGTCGCGTAGCAAGGCAAGGACGTAAAAATCCTCAGCGATCGCTCAAACCGCGAACAACTCCGCACGGGGGGCATGGAACTTGCGTTCAGCCTAGTCGATATTTGCGGGGGGTTCAACGCTTTTAGCCCCTGCCGACCGGTGGTCCGAACTCGGCATCTTGGCCCCAAGCCGAGGAACGTCTAGGAGATAATGTCCAAGAGCGGACTGGCAAGCGGGTCGACCAGGCGGATGGGGCGGTCGACATTGGACATGTTTTGCTTTTCTGGATCGATGCCCAAGGCCACGCAGATCGTCGCCAGCAGATCAGGTGTCGACACCGGCCGCTCCTCGACATTTGTACCGTCGGCACTGGTGCGCCCCACGATTTGTCCTCCGCTGATTGGTCCGCCGCCGAGAACGACGCTCCATGCTTTGGGAAAGTGATCACGTCCGAGTCGGGGATTGATCGCCGGCGTTCGCCCAAACTCGCCCATCCAGACCACCAACGTGGAATCTAATAGTCCGCGCTGCTGAAGATCCTGCATCAGCGCCGACCAACCCATGTCGAGCGCACCGCACAGGTTTTGCACCTGACGGAAATTATCGTCGTGGGTGTCCCAACCGCCAAGCGAGACTTCGACAAAAGGAACGCCCCGTTCGACAAGGCGCCGCGATAACAGGCAACCCTGGCCAAATTGGGAACTGCCGTACGCGTCTCGACTTTCCTTCGGCTCGTCATCGAGCTGAAAGGCCTTGGCGGCCTCGTGACTCATCATGCGGGCGGCCTTGGCATAGGCCGTGCGGTGGCCATCGGCCGCCGGACCTGGGCGGGCGTCGAGGAACTTGCGTTCCATCCGATGCAATAGTTCCAATCGCGCGCGTGCCTGTTCCGTCGATACGGACTTCGGAAGCGCCAAGTTTTCGACCGCTAGCCGCTGGCCGTTTTCGTTGCCGTCGGTGTCTTGACCAACCAGCAGCGGCGCATAATCCGGCCCGAGGAATCCTGCCGGTGGCATGCCGGGATTGAACAACCCGCGCGAGTTAATGCTGACGTAGTTCGGCAGGTCGCCCGCCTGTCCCAAGGATTCCTTGGAAATCAGCGACCCAAGCACGGGAAACTGGATCGAAGCTTGCGGTACATACCCGGTGCGCAAGTTGTCGCGCGCCCGACCGTGGTCCCCTTCCTTGGTGGACATCGAACGGATGATCGCCAATCGATCGGTCCACTGGGCGATCCCGGGCAGATGCTCGCAGACTTGGATGCCAGCAGCGCGCGTGGCGATAGACCGAAACGGTCCGCCGTGCTCATGCCCGAGCTTCATGTCAAACGTGTCGGTCTGGCTGGGACCGCCGTTCATCCAGAGCAGAATGCACGACCGCTTTGATCGCTCTGAATCTGCCATGGCCGAGGCGAGGGATCCAAACCATCCTCCCAGCCAAGCACCTGCTACGCTGCCGGAGGTCGCCTGCAACCAGCGGCGCCGCGTCAATTGGTTTAAGCCGAAGTTCCGCATGGCCTTGTTAATTCCAACCACGGTTTGTTGATTGCCACAGAGGCATCGCCTAATGGTTCCAGCAGAATTCGGCGGAATTCAGCAGCATCCAAAAGATGTCGCCCATGTTTTGCTGGCGGCTGGTCTTGTCGCCTAAACCATTAAAGTCGATCAGCGTTTGTGTCTCTTCCTGGGTCGGAAGCCGGCTCAGCGTTGAAAGATACAACACCTCGATCTGTCGCTCGGACGACTCGGGGAACTCGTTGATAATTTGCTGCAGTCGCGCGCCGCTCTTCGGCCTTATTGCGCCATCGGTCACGTCGCCGTTCATGAGCGCCAATGCCTGGGCTACAGAGGTTTGTGGATTCCCACCGCCACTGGCACCGGCGAAGAGACCAAGCACGGCTTGGCGCACCGGATCACGTTCAGGCTCACCTGGACTTCGATCTGCAGTCGATTCGTAGGCGACGGCCAAAGCCAGGCTGTCGAAGAATTGCTCCCCAGATAGCGGCCGAACCGGCATCTTGGCGAAAAGCTCGGCACGGCTCTGACTGGGATCCGATTGCCGACTGGTGCGCTGGTAAGCTGCGGTGCGGCACAACGCACGATAAATCAGTGCCACGTCGAAATCGGCGGCTGCGAACGATTCGCTCAGCTCGCGCAACAATTCCGGATGGCTCGGGGCGTTCGAATCGCGAATGTCGTCCACGGGCTCGACAATGCCCGTGCCGAACAACTGCGACCAGACGCGATTCGTGATCGCACGGGCAAAGTAGGGATTCTCTGGTGCGGTGATCCAGCGGGCCAGTTCGGCGCGAGCAGGACCATTATCCGTCGGCCGCGGCTGCGATTGGTCGAGGAAGGCGGGCGAGACGATCTGGTCGGAATCCATCAGGGCAATCGTGCGGCGCGTCGTTACCTCGACCAAAGGCGCGAACGGGCCCCGCCCACGCCGCTCGATACCGGCAAAGAACGCCGCTTGATTCCAGAATTGTTCCTGACTCCAGTTATCGAACGGATGGTTGTGGCACTGGGCGCATTCGAGACGCAGTCCGAGAAACAAACGCGTCGAAGCCGAGGCAATCTTAGCCGGATCGGCGTTCTTCGCCGCAATGAATGCCAGGGGATTCGGACGACGTAGATCTCGCAGCACAACTTGCGGCTGCTCATTAGGCCCCACGATCGGCACGGTCAATAGCTCGCGGACGATGCCGTCGAAGCCCACGTTGTCTTGCCGTCGCTCTTGTAGCCACGCCTCGAGGCCCGGCTCGAAATAACGTAGTTGTGGCTCGACCTCGGACTCGGGCATGAGTAGCGCGCGCCAGACGCGTGCAAAGTGGCAGGCGTGTTTTTTGCTCCCTAGCAGCTGGTCGATCAGCAGTTCGCGCTTTGCGATGCTTGAATCCGCCAGGAAACTTTGCACTTCCTTAGGCGTCGGAATGCGGCCGATTAGGTCCAGGCTCAGGCGCCGCAGGAATTCGTCATCGGCAGCACGTTCGGCGGGGAGCACCTGTTCACTGTCGAATCGGACTTGCAGCCGCTCGTCGATGCGCTGCGCCAGGTCTGCAGGGTCTGCCTTCGTCGACTGTTCGCCGACCAGTAGCAGACATGCCAGGGCAATCGTCGCGCTCATGGCGGGTGAATCCTATTCCTGGTCGCTGCAACGACTACTCGCGGGGGGCGCTGGCAGCCGTCGAGCGTCCCAACTGCAGACAGATCAGTTCCTTGTCGTCGCGAACGTATAGTTTACCGTCAGTAAAGGCCGGATTGCAGAGTGTGCCTCGGCATACCTTCGATTTGGCCAGTTCCCTAAAGCCCTCGCGTGTGACTTCGGCCAACAGCAAGTATCCGCCGTCGTTGAGCAGCAGCAGCTTACCATCGCCGGTGGCAATGACCCCAAAATGATAGTATCCCAGGCCATCTTTGCGCCACAGCTCGTCGCCATTGGCCACGTCAAAGCAGCACAGGTCGGCACGCGGGACGGGGGCCTGCTGATTTGTCACGATGAGAACTGAACTATCCGCTCCGACGGTGCCGGTGGAAAAGTAGCTGGTGGCCTGCGGTTTTTGCCAAGCCAGTCGCGGAGGCACCTCGGCACTGGCAGGAATCTCCAACGAGAGCGTCCCGGTGTCGGGCGTTGTACAGATCAGCGAGTTGCCGATAAGAAATGGCGTCGGAGACACTCCCGCCGGTTGAAAAACGAGCGGGTGCTCCCACAGAACTTTGCCATCTTCAGGCTTCATGCCCAGGATACGTAGCGTCGTTTGCACGACCAGCGTCGGGCGGGCGTCGGCCCCTTGCCCGCTCATCCAAACCGTGGGGGACGCCGAGCCAGCTGGTTCATCTAGCCCCTTCCATGCGACTTCGCCCGTCAAGCTGTCGTAGGCCGTGACCGCGGTCCCACCACCACCGACCAAGACTACGACACGGCCGGCGGCAATCACTGGCGAACTACAAACGCCGAACCTCGGCAGTGGGCTCTTGTACGTCTCGTAGGGATTGGTTTGCCACAAGCGCTTTCCAGATTTCGCCTCGTAGCAGGTCAGTACGCCGGTGATGCCGAACGTATACAATTTGCCGTCGACCACAGCAGGCGACGCCCGCGGGCCGGTTCCCAGCGCGCTGCGATACGTCTCGCGGTCGTAGGTGTCGCTCCATATCGCCTTGCCAGTGGTGGCGTCGAACGCCAGGACATCCTCGGCCTCTCTTTTTTTCGCGGCAGTCTTCGAGTGCACGTAGACGATGCCATCGGCGACAACAGGCGAGCTATAGCCATTTCCCACCTCGCAGCGCCAAACGACCTGCGGTACTTCGGACCAGGGGGTGACAACCTCGGTCGTAGCGCCGTCGCGATGCGGACCAAGCCATTGCGGCCAATCCGCGGCCGCAGCCAATCGATGCGCTAGCACGATCGCCGCGAATAAGAATAGACCGGCGGAGCGGGTGGCCAGTTTGAGCAACATGCGCTGAGTCTCTGCTTGAACGGCGTCGCAAAGGCTGTTTCTTAGAGCGCTTATTCTACGATCCGCACTCGTTTGATCGCCAGCAAACCCTGGCGAGCGTCGTTCGCTTCCGGCCAGCAGGACGATTTTGCATCGTCAGGCGATGACTCCGGCGATCGGCTCGCCGCCGTGCGCGATGGCAACCGGTCGACCGCCGAGATCGGGTATCGTCAACTGGGGGTCGATTCCCAGCAGGTGATAGATCGTGGCCACAACGTCGCCAGGCGACACAGGATCGCGAGAAGGGTATGCGGCATGCTTATCTGTCGCGCCGAACACCATACCGGAACGGACGCCGCCGCCGGTCAGAAGGCTGAAACCGCACTGCGGCCAATGATCGCGGCCCGCCTTCGCGTTGATCCTGGGGCTGCGGCCCATTTCTCCCATTACGACAACGAGCGTCGAGTCGAGCAATCCTCTTTCGTCGAGATCCTGCACCAGCGCCGGATAGGCCATGTCGAGAATCGGCAGGTTTTCGTCCCGCAGCATGCCGAAATTATTTTCGTGCATGTCGTAGGAATGCCCGTTGGCGCCAAAGATTTCGGCATGGACGCTGACGAACGTTACACCCGCTTCCACCAACCGCCGGGCCGTGAGCAGGCAAGACCCGCTGAGGTTGCGGCCGTAGCGATCGCGGACGTGATCGGGCTCTTTCGAAATGTCGAATGCGTCACGCGTCTTGTTCGACGACAGCAACGAGAACGCTTGTTGGCTATGCTTGCTCATCGTTTCGATCGAGTTTGTCGCATTGATCGAACGAAAATGATCGTTGAGCTGCTCGAGAAGCGACCGCCGGCGATCGAGCCGATCGATGTTCATCTCGGGCAAAGCGTCCAGCGACGGCATCATTGGTGCGCCAATCGGACGCACCGGATCATAGTTCGCCACTCGCGGTTTGCGGTCGAACGTCGGTGCGCACAACGAGAAAAAAGGATCGTACTGCCGACCCAAATATCCGCCGTACGGTCCCGGCCGGCGAATCCCCTCGCCCCAGCCGGGATAGCACGGCATGCAAACCGCGCCGGGCACGCTCGAGTCATGCATCCCCAGGTATTGGCAAATCGCTCCAATATCTGGTGGGTCTGTGTTCTTGGCCGCGACTTGAGCGGGGTCGCCCCCCGCAAAGCCGGTCAACATGGCCAATGGATTGTGCGCGTTATAGTTGTGCGTCACTGTGCGGATCAAGCTGGCGCGGTGCATCCAGCGGGACGTATTGGGCAAGTGTTCGCAAACCGACAACCCTGGCAGCGACGTAGAGATTGGCCTGAACTCGCCGCGAATCTCTGCCGGCGCATCCGGCTTCATGTCGAACATGTCCATGTGACTGGGCCCCCCCAGCAGATTGAACATGATCACGCTCTTCGCCGGCCCCTGGCGCGATGCGGGACTGCGTTCCTTCGCTTGCAATAGGCGCGGCAGGGTCATGCTGCCAAACAACGACAGCCCGCCAATACGCATCAGTTCACGACGTGTGATTCCATCGCAGAGGCGCGTCTCTCTGCCCAGAAGTCTCAGCATCGGATTGCTCGCAAGGTTTTTCGGCGGGCGGGATTCGGCGGAATGTTTGTCGAACGAGGCCGTCAGCTTAGGGGGCGAACGGCCGATGGTGGGCAACCTGGTCCGGCAACGCCACGATTGTAACCGCTGGCAGCCTGAAATACAGCACGAGGCAAGGTCCCGCTGCTGGCGAGGCCGGCTCGGCAACTGGGATCGGTTTCACGCGGCTTTGTCGTTTAGTTGCTGCGATCTTCGCCACGACGATGTAGCTAACTGCTGACTGCCCGGCGGCGGCGACCGCTCAGCAGGTAAAGGTCCGCCCGCAGTTGCCACAAGGGATCGTCGCTGGGCTCCAAACCGTCGACGCGCGGGATCGGATCAAAAATGATTTTGCGAAACTCTGCGTCCTGGTCGTCGACGCGTTCGGACAATGCGATCGTACCCAAATTGATTTGCGATCGGCCGTCGGGCCAGGTCGTAGACGGATCGTTCACATCGTCACCCGGCTCGGCCAGTTGTACCGAAACGTGGAACTTGACGGGTCCTTGTTGCAGTCGTGCGGAAAACTCCTCGATCAGGAAGTCGGAAGATTTTCGGGATGCCTCTTCGGCAGAAAGATAATCCGTGCCCGCCTCGGGCCGAATGCGGTAGCGGCCAAAGCGCGATGATCCTGAGCGATTGGTAAACTTCAGCGCCGAGACGCCGAAGAACGCCTCGCGCGCAAAACTGGTCGGAATCGGCTTGGGGGCGACGGCAAATCGCATCGCTGCGGGATGCGCGAGCAGGAACTCGTCGAGTAATGTTGGCTTGGGCGCCGTCGGCCCGCTGGCGGCCAAGGCCCGCACAAATTTCAGGAAGTCTTCGCCGTTGCGCGTAGGAAAGCCATCGAACGAGTGCGCCACGATGTCAGTATGCACGTGTTCGGCCAGATAGAAACGTATCGCCATGCCACGCGGACTGGCAGCGGCCGGATCGTTATCGGGTACCGTTGGCACGCCGGCAAAATCGGACAACCGCACGACAACAGGAGTCGACATTCGCGCGATATGCGGGGCGCGTGTCAGGCTTGCTCCCTCGGGTGCCGGGTTAAAAACACCGCGACACATCAGCCCCTTGGCATGCACCGCCCGAAAACCAGGATGCATGCCGAAAACGCTGTCGAGGCCATTCAACAGGTCTTCGGCCAATTTATTGTGCGGGGCCGGGCGAGGCTCGTGATGAGATGTCATGGCAATCTCCGTTTTAGGTGCACCGCGCTGCCGCATAAACGGCGCGGAACAATTCTATCACTCGATCATCGCGCTGGTATCTTGTTCGCTAGAGCGATGGAGTCTTGTAGCCGAATATTCTGGATTTCATTTATCCAGCAATTCGAAAAGGCGCCGGTAGCTCTCGTCGGCCGTCTTCCACTTTACGGTGCGAGCGGGATGGGGGCTGGCTGCGCCCGCAGGGAGAGTGTGAGAGACGCCCAGCGCGGCGCCGGAATCGATGCTGGCCGTATTGACCATCGAGCCAATCGATTGGCGACCGGTCTGTGCGGCTCCGGAATGACAAGCGCGACAATCGGCGGCCAGTCTGAAGTACCGTCCGCGCGAACCCCAGTCTGGCGCCGCTTCATTTTCAAAAAGCACGCGATAGACCGGCAGGTCGTCCGGCTCGCGATGCAAGCCGCCGTGGTGCATCCCGCCCTCGGCGAGCGCGAGGCGTCGCTTGAGGGTGTACTTCGTGGCATTCACGCCGTTGCCCATGTTGGTGGCGGGATCAGCAGTGCCGCTGCCGTTTTTGAACATCAGCAGGCGGACCGATTCGACAAGCGGCGTGGGCACCAATTGTAAATTTGTATCAAGCGCGATCAGGAATTGCAGCAACGCGACTTCGGCTCCAGCCGGTAATTCAGGCGCGTCCGGCGTGAGCGAGATGCTGCCGTGTTGAGCCGATGCCCGCCAGTCTACGCCCTTGGCATCGAGTTCTTTAAGGTAGTTTTCTAGTTGCGACCGCCCGCCGGGGAAACGACAAAAGACCCGGAAGTACGAACGCCCCTGAAAGGCCCGCATGTGCAAGAACACATAGCGTCGTTCCACATCTTCCGAACGCCGCGCCTGGTAGAAGTCCAGCTCTTGCCACTCGTCGTCGCCGGACAGAATCCGCGGCGGGAGATAATCGCGCGTCGGATCAAAGTCATGCGTCGCGGCAAACCGTCCGGATTGAATGGCCAAGGCATAATTATCGGGAAGCGTGGCCAACGTTTCGGCCGGCAGCGCCAGCGCCTGAATCGTGCGAGCCAGCTTGCTGCAGAGTTCGTCGCGGCGGTGACGAGTCTCGAAATCTCCACGGCGCCCGACATGGCCGATCATCAAGAAATCGAACAAGGTCCACAAATCGTGTTGCAGCAGCACCCGCTTCAGTGGATCCGTGGAGAGCTTCTCTCCGCCTTGCCCGAGAAACTGATCCAACAACTCGTCGAGCTGCGCAACATTGGCTGGTTCGTCCCAATAGGTGGTCCCTCCCCATCCGAAAAACTCGATCCGGTCCCCCCCTTCGATCCGCGCGACAGGAGGTCCGCTTCTGTGCGAGGGGAGCAGACTGGGGCGGATGGTGACGGCCGCAAACAGTCGATTCCAGAGGTGCTGCGGATCGGCGTCGAACAGCGGCAGCGGCTCGGCCGAGCGGAGCGATCCGGCCAACTCGCCGGTGTGATAGTAAGCGGGATCCTGCTCCTCGATCTCTGCCGCGGAAATTGGCAACGGCATTTGCGCCAGGGCCAGCAGTGTCCCGATGATCAGAATTAGCGCAGTTCGCATGGCAGGTTTCCCGATTTATTTGTCCACGTCTCGCGACCCATTGAAGAACCTCTTTGCCAGCGCCGGCAGGACAGCCGCATTCACGCAGTGATAGGCGGATATCAAATAGTCGAAATGTCGCACGGGGCTTTCTGCGTTGGCTCTGTCAGTCAATCGCGATGGATCACCGTTCAGCGTTGACAGTCATGCTGGCGATATGGATGCTAACGAGGGCGTGCCCAACAGATTCTGCACGCATGTGAGCTCGCTACGCGAACATCCGATGGTACTTTCGCGAAGCGGGACATGCACTCGGTACTTGAACGACAACTCACCGTAACGCAGTACATGAGCCGACTGCAATCCTGGTGGGAAGCAAGCAGATACGAGAAGCGGGCGGCGACGCGGCTCAGACGACCGGGACCACGTTCTCGTTCGCTTGCCAAACGGTAGGTAATTTCCAGGTTATAGGCCACAGTCGCGAGTTGCAATGATTTCTCTGTACTGGATCTACGAGATTCCGAATTGGGAGCTGTTCCTGTTGATGTTGGGCGTGTTCGCCTTCGGCTCGCTGGGCGGGCTGTACCTGACACGGCCGCTCGTGCGGCGCATGGTCAACGGCTCTGATAAGTACAACGATCTCACAAACTATTACTTTGCGGCGATCGGCGTACTGTACGGCTTGAGCCTGGGGCTGATCGCCGTGGGAACGTGGGAGAATTTCAGTGAAGTCGATGCCAAGGTTGCGATGGAGGCCAATTCACTCGGAGCGCTCTATCGCGACATCGATGGTTATCCGCCCGAGCTGCGACAGGACGCGGAAAACCTGCTGCGCGACTATGCGACGGTGGTGATCGAAAAAGAATGGCCCGCGCATCGAGAGGGGAATGTGCTCGACGCGGGTGAAGTCATTCTCGACGAGTTCGAAAACAAGATCATGTCCTTCGAGCCAACTCGCGAAGTCGAGAAGATCGCCCACGCCGAGGTGATCAAGAGCCTCAGCGACCTGGTGGGAAACCGCGGCTTTCGTGTCCAATCGGTCAACGTGGCGCTGCCGGGCGTTTTGTGGGGCGTGGTACTGGTGGGGGCCATCATCAATATCGGCCTGACCTACTGCTTCTGGGTAGACAACCTGCACCTGCACTCATTGCTGGTGGTCGCATTTGCGTCCATGTTGGCCATGCTTATCTTTCTGACCGCCGCCATGGATAACCCATTTCGCGGCCAGTTCAGCGTCTCGCCCGATGCACTGCAATATGTGCGCGATCACGTAATGACCACGGCCGGCAAATGAGCGAACCACTTTAGATTGCCCGCGCGGGCAACCCGCTATTGATCTTTCACTCGCTCAAGAACGTAGATGTAGGACGGCACGTCTGACGTGGTTTTAAACTCCGTGGGCCTCGGCAATTCGGGTTTGTAGGCATAGCAGATGGTCAATTGATCCCCCTTCAATGAGCAGATGCCTTTCAATGTCCGATCGCCCAATCGATCTGCTGAAAGATCGACCGACATCGAATCCTTGTTTGGATCGAATATAAGTCGGTACTCCGCAGTTCGTCGATTGGGCCGCATCCATTTGTTGTCGCGAATCTCGTCTTCGATGCCCACCGCCTGCTGCTCGTTGCGACCCGAGAATTCACAACGGACGATTTTCCATTTCCCCTGTATCTGCTCTGGTGCAGGCCGGACACCGGCGTTAGCAACTCCGGATCGTGGACTCTTGTCATTGGCAACCAGGTCCGCAACGACGTTTTTCACGCGCTCGAGCACGTATAAGTACCCTCTGACTTGGGGCGTCGTTTTGAATTCCGTGGGTCTCGGCAGATCGGGATTATAGGCGTAGCAGATTGTCAGCGTATCGCCATCTAAAGAGTAGATGCCTGGCAAAGTCTTCTCGCCCAAACGGTCTGCCGCAAGGTCTACCCAGGTCGGATGCTCAGTCGGGCCCAGCTGCAATCGGTATTCGGCCGTTCGTCGATTGGGCCTGATCCATTTGCCGTCCTTGATCGTATGCTTGACGCCTAGGATATTTGTGTCGTCTTGACCAGAAAACTCACAACGTACGATCTTCCATTCGCCTTGCAGCTTCTCTTGTGCACTCTTGGCGTCGGCCGTGGAAGAAGGGTCCCCATTGTCGTTGGCCTGCAACCGGCTTTGGAGCGTGATGCCCGTCCCAGGGACGAGCAGTACCAATCCCGCCGTGAAGGCGATCCGCGAGATCCAGGAAGCCCGTCGATGGTTCGTCTCTGCGTACTTCATGATGGACTCCAATCGTAAGGAAGTGACTTCCAGGGCCCGCACCCCTGGTAGAGCCATGACGGGCCGCAACCGCCCCTTCAACTCGAGGACGTTCAACAGCGTGCGTGCATAGACCACGGGCTTGCAACCGATACCCGAGAGGACTTCTTCGTCGCAGCAACGCTCGCGCTCGCGGCCGGCTTGTTGGTTTGCCCACCACACCAGCGGATTGAACCACCAGGCCAGTTGTGCCACGAGTTGCAGCTTGCTCGCAAAGACATCTCCTCTGCGCAAGTGAATCAATTCATGCGCAAGGATAAGGTCAATTTGGTCGGCTGAGGCGCCGGATAACAGTGGCTCGGGCAGCAGGATCGAGGGGCGGAAAATGCCAAAGGCCGCAGGGCCGATCGGCCGGCTCGTCACGATCAGGCGCACCTTGCGATCGATACCTAAACGTCGCGATAGGTCGCCGAGTGCCGCCGTGTATCTCTGATCGACAGAAAGGCTCGACCGGCGAATCAATCGAGCGCACACGAGTTGCTTCGCCAGCACGTATCCTGTGCCGATCATCAGCCCGCCAGACCAAAGCACAAACAGTGCCAGGCGAATGCGGCTCCAATCCGTACCTCGATCGACAGACATGCCTATCTGATGGTCGCTGGCTAGCGCCGGACGTGGGCTCATGGGATCCGTCGCCGGCGACTCGCTGGACGCGCGGCGCACATCCCCGACCACAGCGGGTTGCGTCGTTGCCGTAGATTGGGACGCTGCCGTGGATCGCGCCGCGGTCGCAGAGGGAAGTACAGTGATGGATTGCGCTGTCGTAGTGTCCCGCAGCGCCCAACTAAATAGTCCTGTCGGGCTGCTCCATACTGGCGGCACGATGGACTTGATAATGACCAGCATCCAAAGTGCGTAGGCTACGCGAGGTTGTTTGCGACAACAGAACGTGACCAAGGCCGCGACGCAGACCGACACGACGGTGACTTGCCAAATCTGGAGCCACGCCAAAGGGCCGAGAGCATCAAGGGAGACCGTCATTGTGGTTCTTCCTCCAGTCGATCCAACAGTTCGCGTAGCTGTCGCATCTCGTCGCGCGATAAACCGCGATCGTTGACCATGTGCTGAAAGAGCGGCAGGACCTGGCCGTCGAACAGTCGGTTGAGCAAATCATCCATCAGCTCGCCGATGACCTGCCCGGGCCGGACGGTGGGCCTGTAGACGTTGCTTCGCCCCTCGCGCTTTGTCTTGAGATACCCTTTGGCCTCCAGCCGCCGTAAATAAGTCTGCACTGTCTTGAAGTCGAGCCCTCGCTTGTCGGGCAAGGCATCCAACACCTGGCGCACGGTGGCGCGGCCTAGTTCCCACACGATCCGGGCGACCTCAAGTTCTGATTTAGCCAGCACGGGCCTTTTAGGCATCGTTGCGAATCCTCATATATACGTTCATTTGAAAGCCATAATAACTTTCAATTGAACGCCGTCAATAGCGCGTCGACAATACGCCCCATCGACCGATCGGAAATCCCACCACCCCGGCGCCCGCCAATCGACCTGCCTTCCGCTAACAACCAATTTCGGAGGCGCCATCGCGCAGTGGTTTCGGCTAGGATATGTGGCCGGTCGCTACTCGATTCCCTTTGAAATTCACTGGCCCGCGCTGTTTTTTAGGACCACATCATGCGGCTTGCCGGACCACCGCTGACTCAGCCTAATCCTATTGGCAATCTGTTGGACAACGGGCTGAGCAATAAACCGGACGATTTGGCGCTGGTTTCTGGCGAGACACGCATGAGTTGGCGACAGTTGGCCGAGATCAGCACGCGGTTGGCCGCACAGTACTTGGCCTTGGGGTTGAACGCCGGCGATCGAGTCGCATCGTTGCTGCCGAATCGGTCGGCGTTGATCATCCATTACCTGGCATGTCTGAAAGCGGGTTTGGTGGCGACGCCGCTCAACTATCGTTACATGCCGCCAGAGATCGATCATGCTTTGGAAGTCAGCGGCGCATCGCTGCTGTTGCACCATGCCGAACGGGACCAGGACGTGGCGGCCAGCCAATACGCTAAGCGACTGCCCAAAGGTGTAATTCGTTATCAGGCGGCCGACGCCCAGGGAGTGCATTACGAAGAGCTGGTCGCCTCGTCTCACTCCGATGCCGTGGCGGCGGCGGCGGATATTGAATCGCCTGCGTTCATCTATTTTACGTCTGGCACCACCGGCAAGCCCAAGGGGGTGGTCCACTCGCGGCGCACCTTCGGCAGCATGATGGCGTCCACGATCCAAGGAATGGCCATCACCGACGCCGACACGGTCTTGCCGGGATTGTCATTCTCGCATATCGCAGGATCGCTGGGCGGCCTGGCCACATTGGCGGCAGGCGGACGGCTGGTCATGCCCCGCAGTAGTGAAGGGCCCGAGATATTGCCGCTGCTGCGCGAGCTTCGTCCGACGGTGCTGTGGATGCTGCCGGCGGCATTGATCTCGTTGGTGCGCGATCACGATTCAACCTCGACCGATTTTGCTTCGATTCGGCTCTGTACATCGGGCGGTGACAAGGTTACCGCAGAACTCGAACGCGAATTCACGGTCCTCTCCGGCTTTCCGATCGATGAAAGCTACGGCATGACCGAAATCGGGCTGGCGACGATTAATCCGCCGGCCGGCGAAAACCGCCTGGGCTCCATCGGCATGCTTTGTCCTGGATATGAATTGTCCCTCCGCGATGATGCCGGCGCCGATATATCGACTGGCGCTCAGGGACGGATGTGGATTCGCTCGGCCGGCAATGCGATCGGCTATTGGAATAATCCCATCGCCACGGCCGAAGTGCTGGTGGATGGCTGGCTCGACAGCGGAGACATGATGCATGCCGACGAGGACGGCTACCTGTGGTTCTGTGGCCGCAAAAAGCAGATCATCATTCACGATGGGTCGAATATCTGTCCCCAAGAAGTCGAAGAAGCCCTGGCCGAGCACCCGTCGATCGCCGCGGCCGGAGTGATTGGCATTCACGATCTGGTGCATGGTGAAAACGTGAGAGCCTATGTCACGCTGAAGGAAGGCGCACAACGACCCAAAAGCGCCGAGCTTATCGGATTCGCCCGCCAGCGCGTCGGCTACAAAGCGCCGGAAGAAATCGTGTTCCTGGCCGAGATGCCGCTCAATCCCGGCGGCAAAGTAGACCGAACGGCCCTCAAGCAGTTGGCCGAAGAGCAGATCTCGTCCAGAACAACCGCGCGGCGGGCGTGAACCTAGAATCGATTGCCGTCTCTCGGCACGCAACGACAGCAAGGCGCCTCAGAAGGGGCCATCGTTTCTGACACGGCCGTTGCATGCCTGGCAACCGGGCACTCCAGCGCCACGGGTAAGCGATCGCCGACAAGCTACTGTTTAAGTTGCTTTTCCAAATCCGCAACGAAGTCATTCAACAGTGGCGACTTGTTGTAGATGGCGGTGGCGGCCTGGCACTTTTTTAACGCCTCTTCCGGCTTGCCGAGTTCTGCCAGAGCCGTGCCCCAGATCCAATAGGCGCGCCAGTTCCTGGGATCGATCTTGAGCGCACGTTGCGATTTTTCGATCGCTTCGTCGTATTTTCCCAAGCCGTTGAGGCTCTTGGCCCAGTTGGACCAGTTCGACGATCGGCGAGGATTCATGGCGGTGGCGATCGCGTGCGCGTCGCATGCTTCCTGAAAGCGCGACAGGCCGTGCAGCGTATTGCCCAATCCGTCGTAAGTCCAATAGGCGGGCGACATGCTTACCGCCAACCGGCGTTCGACCAGCGCCTCGTCATAGCGATGGAGGTTGTCGAGCAGATTGGCATACGTCTGGTGCACGAGCACCGGACCTGGCTGCCATTTTGCCAAAATCTGCTGGTAAACTTTGACTCCCTCCTCGTTGCGACCCCAGTTGCGGCATTGTACGGCCAGCATCCAGCGAATCATCAGATCGTCTGGATTGGCATCCGCTAGTTGTTGCAATTCGCTGAAGGCACGGTCAACTTCCTTCTTGGGGCTTTGATACAGTTCCTCGGAGTCCATCCACAGGACCTGGTAGGCGCATTTCGCCGCTCGCGTGCGGTGGTCCAACATCCACACGGTGTTGAGCGTCGCGAATGCTCTCTCCTTTTCGAAGCGGCTGCGATCGCAGACGGCCGACAGGAATAACGCACGCTGCGCTGAATGAATCTTGACGAAATGTCGCATCTTAAAGTCGTGGGCTTCCTTTTCCTTCTTGGCGGCAACCAACTCTACCAACCTCGTCGCTTCGGGATATTGCGCGAGCTCGGCGGATAGAAGCCTTTCGGCATCGCCTTGTTTGCCGTCCGACAACAGGCTAACGAATCTTGCCTCGAATGTCGGGTCGCCTTGCGCGCCGGCCTCGAGCAAAGGGTCCAAGGGGCGCAAAAAATCAACCCCTTTGTCGGCAAAGGATTGGACGGGGGGAAGAATCGCCGCGGCCGCGGCGACCATTGCCGCTAGCATCCAACCACGAGCATTCGTCTTACGAAGTGCCCTGGCGACGACGGCCTTGATGGAAAAAAGCATACTGCCCCTCTCCGGTCCTGGAGGACGAAGGTGTTGAGATGCGATGCGGGTCATGGCAGCGAGGCCACGTCATGCCGATATTGCCCACACACAAACCTACTGTCCAAATCTTCGGGACGACGGGGGGACGCGGCGGATTCTCATCAAGGCTGGCGCTCCATGATCCAAACCAGACATGACGATCAGTACAGAGCGATCCCGTCGCGGTGCGGGGACCGAGATAAGGGGTCAACGATTCGGCCTTGGCCGCGCGTGCTAGACTTCCTTGGACGTTCACCGCTGGCCCCCAAGGAAACTCGCATGCGATGCCTCATTGGGTTGACGCTGTTCTTGGTGCTTTATTTCGGCGGCTGCAAACTGCTCGGCGAGATTGTTTGCGCGAGCACGATTGCGAACGATCCTCGGCACTCGGCGACGACGGGTCGCATCGCTAAGGTCGATTTTCTCAAGAAATATCACGCGCTAATCGCCGTGGGCGCCGGGAGCGTGGCTTTGCTGGGGTGCGGTCTGCCCACGCTATTGGCCGGGAGAGCCCCCCGCGAACCATGGGACGATACGGCCGCGATGTCGCGCACGTCCAACTGCTATCGCGGCCGCTAAGCTTCGCCAACGGCAACGTCACAGTTGACGGGCTCGATCTGTATTCGACTTGCAAAATGCTGCGGGCGTCGTGTTCGTGCGGTCCGCATAACGCTAAAGTCGTAAAACGGATTTCTCTGCCCATCTGCCGCATGAGACGGCGACGCGCCGCAGCAGTGGCGCCCCGGCGTCTCTATTGCGTTGCAGGAGTTGGACCGCTGTGACAGAATCTCGTCGTCCATTGTACGGCCGCGGCGGCGCGGCGTTTGGCAAGTATGCCACGTTAGGGAAGCGTGAACGAGCGGAGGACCCCCATGAGCGTCGAGAGCGGCGGTCGACGGATACTGATCCAAGGAATGGCGCTCGTCCTGGTCGGCTTATTGTGGGGATTTGTCGTCCCTTTAACGCCCTATCCGCGTCTCGCGCTGGTGGCGCATACCGAGTTTG
The DNA here is from genome assembly GCA_036490175.1 of Pirellulales bacterium. Taxonomy (NCBI): domain Bacteria; kingdom Pseudomonadati; phylum Planctomycetota; class Planctomycetia; order Pirellulales; species Pirellulales bacterium. Next base: position 80,015 of record DASXEJ010000359.1, read on the forward strand.
AATTGAACGGCATGTTGATCATCGCGCTGGGCTTGCTGCTGCTCAAGCTGCCGCACGCGGTGGGCCCCAAGTCGATCGCAGTCATGCTACTGTCGGTGGTGCTGACCTGGATCATGGTGCTGTCGGAGGCAGCAAATGCCTGGTGGGGTACGAATCAAATGCTGCCCATCGCCGCCAGTCAGGCGGGCGCCACAGGGGGTGAAGCGTGGCAAGAGTTAGTCATCAAGCTCACTCACATCAGCGCAGGTCTGGGACTGGTTGCGGCGTGGGCTCTACTCATGCTGGGGTTTGTGCGAACTCCTGTGGCAGCCCACTCTGGGTCCTGACCACGCGTGACGACACGCATAGCTGGCAACGGGCCAACGGCGAAAGTTGCTAGCGAACACTTTTTTGGCGAGGGCGAAAAATCTTGCAGCTTTGCGCCCTATGATCGCCAGATCTGCACCTCGTGGCGATTTTTTCGCCATCAAAGGCGAAAGTTTCGCCGCGCATTGTGACTTACCCGCGTATATCGCTGGTCGTTTCTCAAGGATTACGCAGTCGGCGACGCGGCACGTCTGTTGCTATACGGCGTCTATCTCGTTTTTGCTTCGCACGCCCATCGCTTGGCAGCCATGCGGCGATAGTCCGAACTGGGCCTAATCGGCTTGGGAATTCGATCGGATCGGATTCCATGGACGCGGAATCGATGATTGCCGCGTTTTGACGTTTTCAGAAGTGTCCGTCATGAGGAGTGCTATGCGTATCACCTTGATTGTCACGCTGGTGTTGTTGCAAAGTTTGTCGTTGATCGCGTCCGCGGACACGATTATTTACAACTCGAATGGGTTCGAGGCGCCCACGTTCACAGCAGGAAGCTCTCCGCTGGGTCAGGACCCGAGCAATCCTTGGATCGTGTTCGGAGGGACGCCGAACGCCTTTAGCGTGGAAAATTCGATGGTTGCCTCGGGCACTCAGGCGATACAAGCGACCGGGGGAGGCCTGAACGATGGGTCCTTCGCATTTCCGGAGCTTGACTACACGCCAGGTGCGAACGAACGGGTGAGCATTCAAGTCGACATAGCGCGAAGCCTTACCTCGATCATCGACAACAGCAGCCCGGTCTACGCGATCGATATCTACGACCAAGATGTCGATCGGACCAGCCGCTTCGGATTGCAGCAAAACGGGGGACAGATTCGAACATTCGTCTCGGCACCCATTAACGACAGCGGCCAGGTCGATCCGACGGGCACCGGCATCGCCTCGCAATACTTTGGGCCGGCAATTGCGCAGAATACGTTCGTGCATTTCAATGTCACGTTGGATTTTGCCGACAGGACCGTGGACATGTCCGTTAACGGAACCCTGCTGGCGGCCGGGATTCCATTTCTCGCACAGTCGGCTACCACGCTCAGCGCAGCCGCGTTGGAAATTGGGACCTTCAACAATTTATCCGCCGATAATGGCTATTTCGACAACTACACCGTTACTAGTGTGCCTTACCTGCGCGGTGACGTTAACACGGACGGTATCGTCAATGGCCTGGATCTGAACATGGTGGCTACCAACTGGCTAAAGACAGGTGTGGCGCCGACCGGCGACGTGAACGAGGACGGCATCGTCAACGGCTTGGACATCAACATCATTGCGTCGAAATGGCTGACAACGCTTAATCCTGGCGGAGGCGGCTCAGCCGCAGGGGCAGCGGTTCCTGAGCCTGGCACGTTCGCGCTATTGATCACGGGAATGGTCCTGGCCACCGCAACGTACGGCCGCCGTCGGATCAGCACGCGTCGTGGGCATTGAAAGCCCTACGACTTTTGTTTTGGTCGATCAATGGCGACCATGCGCGCGAGCGGTAACTGCGTGGCCAAAGTCATTCCGTCAGCTTGATATCGTACCGCTGCGAACTGGATTGTAGCTCGCAGCGAAGATCCGCTAGCGACGTGAGCGTGTAGCGATCCGGTATGGGAAACCATGCGCCGTGTGGCTTGGGAGTAGCGGGCGCGGTAATAGAAGGTTGATCGAACGGCGGACGAGGAACGATCGCGGCGGTGGGATCAGGGCTGGTCACCGCCCAGATTATCTTTCCGCGCGGAAGTTTCTCAATTTTGTAGTCGCCGGTCGCGGCGATGTCGCCGTAGTGCGGCACACCGTCTTTGCCAACGGCCATCACTGTTCCGCTGGTAACCGGGCGATCGCCGAAGGTGACCGTTCCGGACACGTCGCCGGTGGACATACCACAACCGGACAGCAACGTGCAGAATACCAGTGTGACGAAGTACGAAGGCCGAGGAAGTTTCACCACGTTTGAACGACGACCTCTCCCTGATCGCGAGTCACTAACTGATCGATCACGGCAGGAGAAACGTTGTAGGGAATAAAGTGGACTGACCCATCGGTCATCGTCCAGTTCCCGCCGCCTGCGTGCAGGCTCCAGAAATGGTCTTGATCGCAGGGATTCTCCAGGCGGCCCGCGGAATACACCGCCGGATACTTGCACCCCTTGTATCCCGAGATCAGCGATGGAGGCGCATCGGTCAAGACGACAGTCGAATACATGATGATGTCCCAGTCGTTGCGGCCGGCCCACCATCCCCAGTCGCCGGTATCGCTGGGACCCGGGGGGCGCTCGCCCATCAGCAAGGTGTTACTGACGCCGTCGCCAATCATGCCCAGCGCCACACCGGTGTTGTTGTTGACCCAGGCGCCAAGGATGCCGGTATCCCCTGCGGGCGAGTATCGCTCCGTTACGCGCCGGCCGGCCACGCCGAGATAGTTTGTCAGCCCGCGCGTGCCAAAGTCGGCATAGATCGTGGAATTACTCTGCCCGCTGGTGTTCGGATGATCTGGGCACATGAAGCCGGACACCGGCGTGGCGACCCACGGACCCGAATCGCTGCCGACTCGTTTGGACGTCGTGCTGTAGATGGCGTCCGCCTCGATGAAAGGGAGGATGACGCACGTCCAGCCCGTCTGCTCGAATCCGAATATGGGAAATCGTTGATAAACATCGTAATAGTTCAACACGGCCAAACCGAGTTGCTTCATGTTATTCGTGCACAGCGTTCTGCGCGCAGAGGCACGGGCTGCCTGAACAGCAGGGAGCAGGATCGCGATCAGAATTCCGATCACCGCGAGCACCACGAGCAACTCGATCAAGGTGAATGCCTGTCGAGAGTTGCGGAGCGTTGCCCGATTTGAACACTGCATGAGAACGCCGCGTTGCTTCCTGCAAAGGCTAAATCCATGGACGTACATTCCGTGGCCGTCGATCGGTCGCATTTTAGGTTGCATCGCCCCGAGCGGCAAAGCCGCCTGGCCTAAACATAGACGACTTGAGTAATCGCGAACGTCAAGAGCCTGAAGACGTGTCGACGACGCCCCGAAATCGGCCGAGAGTGCCGCGACTGTGCTGCGAGGATTGCACTTTTCAGGCCAATTCCGCAGAATCGCCCGCCACATCGCGCTACGGCTGTGCCACGGACGTCGGTTCCGCTAGCAGGAATTCCCGCACTTGGCGGCGATGGGGAACCGGTTCGACGTTTCCGGCGGAATCTGTCGCCAAGGCAATCAGCTCTGCCGACCCCGCTTGTGCCTTGTCGAGCGTGATGCGCCATTCGGCGAAATTCTCGCGCAGCGGATAGACCTCGCGATCGTTGACCGTCACTCGCTTGACGGGGCCATTGTCCGCCGTGCTGCCCCGCACCTCGAGCCGGCCGCTGTTCAGCCGTCGACAATGCGTGATCACGGTCGTCGGCGGCAGATCATCGATCGGATCAAGGTAACGCTCGTAATTCTCCACCAAAGACGACGACCCCCACGGCTCGAAGAAGTCAGCCGTGTCGATTCGCTTCAGGCTCAGGTTGCGATACTCGTGGCCGTCGATGCGGGTTTTAAAGATGCCGTAAACGCAATCGGTCGCATCTAGTCCGTCGATCCATACGTTGGGCGAGCCGCCGTGAAAGACCCAGTGCGAATTCCAAACCAGATAGTTCTTGATGATGAAGGGATGTCGTGAATCGGGACCCACGCCTAGCACGTCTCCCCCTTGAATGCGCGATCTGTCGGCGCCCACGGTGTGGATCGTCTCGTAATCGGCTTGATCCGACACGTGACGAATCCCTCCCAGATTGAACGCAAAGCGACGATGTGAATGCGCCTCATTATCCTGGAAACGAACAAACGGCAAAGTGCGGATGTCGACCGTCCTCAGCGCCCCGTCGGCTCCCGGAACTTCGAGCGTCGGATCAAAGTCCGCAGTCTTCGTGGCCTCGAAGCGATATCCGTATTGGTCACATTCGACAGCGACGTTGCGCGTAAAGCTATTCAGCGAATTGGACCACCAGAAACCGGCGCCTTCGTTCTCGTCGAAGGGCAACACTTGCTTTGGTAGCGGCGCGGCGTGCCGGGCTTGGACCGCCAGATTGCGGTCGAAGACGTTGAAAACCTCGGTGCCGTCTTCCAGGAAAAAGCCATGCCCGAGGCTGTTGTACCCCACGCAATCGCGCACGACCAGGTAATCCGTCCCGTGTACGGTCAACCACCTGTTTTCGCTGTCGTGGATCGAGGCGCCCGTGACGTAGCCCCCTCGCATCGTGTCACGGCAGAGATGGAAGTGCAGCGCATAGCGACCGAGGACGCCGCGTTTGCCCAAATGCCGGAACTCGGCGTAGGAAATCGAACCGGTCGATTGCGTGTGGTACATGGTGTGGCCGCGAATGCCGGCCGGATCGGCCGATTCGACGATGACATTGCGCCCGAGTACGGCGACCTCGCCGCGATACGCGCCGTCGCATTTGTGGTCAAACCTTACCGGCTTGTCGACGACGACTTTATTCTCAAAGACCGCAGCGATCGTGCGTTCTTCGGTGTGGCTGTCGTCGCGCACCGTAGGGATTACTTCTTGCTTGCCGTTGCGATAGCGAAACAAGCCGAGTCGTGCCGTCGTCGGAATCAATAGTCGTTGACCGGCCCGCCAACCGACCACCGGTTCGGCCAAGACGATCTCGGTCGCTCCTTCGCGTAGTTCGGCACCCAATTTGACCCAGGTGCGGTTCATGGGCGCGCCGTGCAATTCCATCCGACCGCCGCACGAGATGAGCGCCGGACATGATTCTTTGTCCATCCCCTCGCAATAAGTAAGCCGAACGAGCGCGGTATGCTCCGCACTGATCGGATCATTGGCTGAACCCACTTCCAGGGTTGGCCGCGGCAGTGCGGGATCGGCCGATGCGGCCGGATCGTGGCAATCGAACCCTTCTTCGGTCACATCTTCGCCGGCTTCGACACGCAACAAACCCACGTCCAGACGGGTATCGCGGTCGGTCGCAAAACGCAGCGTGCCAGCGACTTTGACGACGCGAATAACGTCCGTAGACACAACGTCATACAGGACCTCGTGCCCCTGACTTACCAGCACTCGATCGCCGGTCGTGGGCGTGCGACCGTTTTGCCAGGTCGCCGGACTAGACCAAGCGCCACTTTTTATCGAGCGAACGAGCGGGGCCGGACTTGCGTCATCGCCGACGGTAACCGATATCGAGCAATCGCCGGCTAAACACGCGAGCGCAACAAACATTACTTTAAGCGCCGGCCAACGAAAACTACGAGACCGAGGATAACGAGAAACGGTCACGACATTACTCCGCTGGGCATTGCCATCGAACATCATTGCCACCGAACACGGGGGTTAGATTTCCATCACGGAAAAGTGCGAACGGCATTCGGGGCAACGCGAACTGCAAAAAGGATGCCGACGCGTTTCGCGACGACGCTCCTGCGTGGCCCATCATACCCTCCGGAGTCGGGCCACGCTTTCGGGCGGGCACTCTCGACAGGCCAAGAATTGGCCACAGTGCGCATACCTGCCTGATCAGCTGCGACTCGATTGGCGAGGAAGTGAATCGCGACGCGACCGCCGCGTTTGGCACACCGGCCGTCAAAGCACCGTCAAGGATTTAAGCGTCGCGATCGTTGCAACGGTCGGAGCCTCGCCCGTGAGCGTCTCTGTTGAGAGCGCGTGGGCCTTGCGATCTACCAGCACGGCATGCCAGCCGGCGGCGCGGGCTGCCAAATAGTCATTCTCCAGGTCGTCCCCCACTAACAGCATTTGTTCCGGCGCGAGATCGAATTGCGCCGCGATTGCCGCGAAGAAATCGAGGGTCGGTTTGCGCCAACCAATGCGCGACGACACAAACCGGTGTCGACAACGAGTCAACGGCGGCAGCGCTTGGCAGATTTGATCGAGCCGGTCGTCGAAGTTCGAAGCGACGCCAAGCAAGTATCCCGCGTCCGAAAGCTTTCGCCAGGTCATGGCCACGTCGTCGAACAATCGCCAATGTTCGGGCTGGGCAAAGTGCTGCCATAGATCGTCGAATATCCGCTCGGCGCAAGGCGCTTGCTGGAACACGTCGGCCACGATGCCGCGCCAACGTTCGATCTCGCGACTTTGGCTGGTACGGCCCAAGTGGTGCGTGCGATCGAGCTCGTCCTGCCGGGATAGCGCCGCGCGGAACCGTGGCGATATCTCGGCTTCCGACAGTTCGACCCCGTGCCGGCGACCTATCGCGCCATAGGCGCCGGCCACGCTGGGTTCGGGCCAGATGATCGTGCCGACGGCGTCGAACAAGATAGCGCGCACAGAAGGGGGAATGCCAAACGTTGCATTCTGAGCTGCAACGAGCGCGGATTCCGTCGGGCGACCGTTAGGCGTGCCTTCTCCACCGTTTGTCATGCAACGTCTATGCTTGTTCGTTCTCTTCTCATGGCGTGCGCGGGATCAAGTTTAGATCCAGCAAGAAGACGAACCCCATTAGGCAGATGATGAACAAGAATCCGGCGTAATGGAACGCGACCACGATGCGCTCGCTGACCGGCTTGCCGCGCAGTCCTTCCAGGATCAAGAAGACCATATGGCCGCCGTCCAGCAGCGGGATCGGCAGAAAGTTCAGCACGGCCAGATTGGCGCTGAGCATGCCCAGGAAGATCAGCAAATCGGACAGGCCACGGCTGGCCGAGCTGTGGGCGACGCCCAAGATGCCCAGCGGACCGGACATGCCTTTGACCGAAATCTGCGTTCCTATCTTCGAAAGAAATTGATAGACCTGCGTGACCGACTCGATCGTCTCGGTTGTCGCCAGCTTCACGGCTTCGCCCATCGAGCCGGCGCGGCGCTCGACCTGCAACGGCTCGAAGCGAAAGCCACGGTCGGCGAACCAGTCGTCGGTCGTCACCGGCTCGACCTTGACACTGCGGCCATCGGCCAGTTTCAACTCGACCGACGTGTCGGCGAACGTCGCCTCTTGCAATAGCAGCGCGAATACAGGCCAGTTGGGTTTATCGGCGGCGAACGAAATGGAAATCTCGTCGTTCTTAATGTCGTTGTCGTCCCCTTCCTTGATCTTGCGCGTGGGGATCTTCGCCTCGACGATTTCCTCGCCGGCCTTGATGCCGGCCTTCTCGGCGGGGCCTCCGGGCAGCACGCTGGCCACGCGATTCGTCACTTCGATCGCGGCGCCCATCGTCGAGATGGCCAAGGGCTCGCGCTCGATCATCGGTAGCTCGATGGCGTATGGCTCGCGCAATGCGACGTTCAATTCCAGGCTTTTGTCATCGCGCTTGATCGTTACCGGCACGGTCTGAGCGGCCTTGGCCAGCAATCGAACGTTGAGTGTTTCCGGATCGCCCAGCGGTTCGCCTGCGATTGATTCCAGGATGTCTCCCTTTTGCAGGCCGGCCTTGGCGGCGGGCGACTCGTCTTGCACAGAAATGATCGGACCGGTCTGCATCACCAGGCCGAGCCGCTTGAGCGGACGCCCAGGCAGATCGATCGGCAATTGTTCTGTCGCGTCGTTGTCTAGCTTGCGCAGAACCGTGACCGTGGTCGGTCCGGGGTGCATGGCCAATTGCTTTTGAATATCGGCGTTCGTCTCCACGGGCACGCCAGCCACCGACTCGACCACATCGCCCGCTTTGAACGGGCTGTCCTTACCCGCGAGCGGCGCCGTCGAACGCAGTGGTGGATTCGCCAGGGTCCTAGTGCTGGCACTTTGAATGCCTACGCGGGGGGCGAGCCCCGTCTTCACCGGGAAGAGCGTAAACAGTCGCGTTTCGGTTTCGCCTGGGCGGCGGACGTAGAACTTCACTCCTTGGTCGAGGTTGCTCCCCAACACAACACGGCTCTTGAGATCGCGAAAGCGCGGATTCTCGATGTCGCGGATTTGTACGATGTCGTCACCAGGACGCAGCCCAGCTTGCCAGGCGGGGTCGCCAGGGATGACGGAACCTACGACGCAGGGTGCTTCTTTCACGCCACGGTCGTAAGCGATAAAAGCCACCACGAACGCGAACAGCACGTTCATGATCACTCCGGCCGAGATGATCGCCATGCGCTTGGGCACGCTCTTGGCCAGATAGCTGCGTGGGTCGAAGACGCTGGTGTCGGCAGCCGCTTCTCCCTCGGGCAGGGTGTCGCCGGAGGCGGCCTCGCGCGCCACGCGAGCGCGTTCGAACTCTTCGGCAGCTTTGGCTGGATTGTCCTCTTGCCCGAGCATTTTCACATAACCGCCCAGCGGCAGCAGGCCAATGCCGTATTCGGTTTCACCCCAGCGAAACTTGGCCAGCTTGAGGCCGAAAATGTCGAAGCCGAGATAGAATTTCTCGCACTTCACGCCGCAGGCCTTGGCAACCAGGAAATGCCCCAGCTCGTGTACGAAAATGACCATGCCCAGCCCGAGGGCTACCTGGGCGATGATGCCCCAGTTGTGCCAATCGGTGAGCCAGTGCGCGGCGAAAAGATTTGTCTCGATCAAGTGCATACCCAACGTGCAATCTCCTTACGCGCCCAGTCGTCGAGCCGAATCAACTCATCAAGTGTAGGACTGGGATCGAAATCATGGTGCTCTAAAACGCCGCGGCAGGCCGGCACGATGTCGGTAAATGCCATCTCACCTTGCAAAAAGCCGGCCACGGCAGCCTCGTTGGCCGCGTTCAGCACGGCACCCGTCGTACCTCCGGCACGGGCCGCCTCGCGCCCCAATTCCAAGGCTGGAAAGCGCTCCAGGTCCGGGGGCTCGAAATCCAAGTGCATCGCCTCGGTCAGGTTCAGCCGCGGCGAGACCCCCGCGGTCCGCTCGGGATACGTCAGGGCGTATTGGATCGGTAGTTTCATATCCGGTGGGCTGAGCTGAGCAATCACAGAGCCGTCTACAAACTCGACCAGCGAATGCACGATCGATTGCGGATGGACGACCACCTCGATGCGGTCCACGTCGATGTCGAACAGCCAGCGGGCCTCGATAATCTCCAACGCCTTGTTCATCATGGTGGCCGAGTCGATGGTGATCTTCGGTCCCATGTCCCAGGTGGGATGCGCGAGGGCCTCGGTCACCGTGACGCTCGCCATTTGCTCGCGCGAATATTTGCGAAATGGCCCGCCGCTGGCCGTCAGGATGATTTTCTGTACTTCGTTGCTCCGCCCGGCCTGCAACGCTTGAAATACGGCGCTATGCTCACTGTCGACCGGCAAGATGCTGACACCGCGCCGCGCGGCCAGCGCCATGACCAGCGAGCCGGCCATGACCAGCGTCTCTTTATTTGCCAAGGCCACGGTTTTGCCCGCTTCCAGCGCCGCCCACGTGCTGCGCAACCCGGCGCTACCGACAATCGCCGCCAAGACCACGTCGACTTCCGGGCGGCTGACAGTCTCCTCTAAGGCTTCGGGGCCAATCAGCAACTCGGTGCCTGCAGGCAGGCCGCTCCAATCTTGCTGCGTAGCTTTTTGCGGGTCGGTCGCCACAACTACCGCGGGACCCGTTTCCGCAGCCTGCTGCACGAGCGCACCGGTCCGCGCATGCGCCGACAAGGCAACCGCGCGAAGTCCACCCTGCGAGGCGGCAATCACCGCCAACGTGCTCTGCCCGACGCTGCCGGTGGACCCGAGCACGGCGATGTTCTTAACGCGGTCGGTCATGCGAAGCTCGATGGCCTGTTCACTTCTACGAACGCCAGGGACGTAAAGGTTCCAGCGGAATAGCGGTTGTCGGCCATTTCGGTCACCCGGCGGGCAATTCTCGACGGGCCGCTTGTAGGGAGTTGGGCAATTCTGAACGTTACCTCGGGGTGCCCGCGCTCAGGGCTAGCCCATTTTCCCGTTCGCCAAGGGCCTGTCGCGTGGTGTCCATGTTCCCCTCTTAACCAACGACCGCAAAGGACGGCAGTGACACCGTGTGGCGCGATTATGCTCATTGCGCCGATTGGTGCCACAAACCGATCTGCGACCGAACGGCTGCGGGGACCTGGGACCGAGGGACGCATTAACGGCATGGCTGGCTTAGGCTTGCCGCAAGGCAAGACCGCATTCTAAGAAGGGGTCTGACAGGGGACAACCCTGATCCGCCCTACGCCGACTGCCCGACAAGCCCACACGTGGGGATGTAGCGACGGCGGGGATCTTGCTGGCGCACGATCGTTGTATCTTCCGATGTAAGCACCTAGGATAGCTTTGGTATGTCTGCCGAACGTGCTGTCCCTCCTGCTTCACCTCTCGCTATGGGCTGCGCGGCCAGGAATTGTCTGCCTGGGCCGCTGACGGCATACCGCTTTTGCGAGCGGATCACCGACTGAAAGTTGCCAAGAAAGTCGCGCTATGGAACCACGCAACGAACCCGGCCGTAAATCGGCCGACAAAAAAAACGCCGGCATGGGCAATAACGTCATTTGGTACCTGCTGGCACTGGGGATCGGCACCGTGTTCCTGGTCGCCCTGTTGGCCAGCAAACCGGATGTCGAGATTCGCTATCCCGAGCTCGTCCGCCTGATCAAGCTGGGGAGCGACGATAAGAATGCCCTCGAGAAACTGCCGCTGGCGCATATCGACGTGCATGACGGCTCGGACAGCGCCAAGGGCTTGCGCCGCTTCTCACACCTGAAGAATCTCACCGTGGGCGCCTCGGAAGTAACGGGCCAGGTCACCACACAGTCTGTCGACGGCCAAGGTAATCCGCTGGGCGAAGAGCAAGCCGACGTGCGATTTTCTAGCCCGCGTGTCGGGACGGACCATGAGCTGTTCGATCCCCTGTACGAAAATGGGTTTTCGGACGCTAACTTCGAGCGCGCCCCAAGCGGCTTGCGCGCTTATGCGCCTGTGCTGATCGTCACGGCGCTATTTGTCTTCGCCTTCTTCATCATGATGCGACGATTGGGAGGCGCCGGCAGCCCGATGGCGTTCGGTCGCAGCCGCGGCAAGATGTACGCCCAGGAAGACATCGGCGTCACCTTCGACGACGTGGCCGGCATCGACGAGGCTGTCGAAGAGTTGCGCGAGGTCGTGGAATTCCTGCGGACCCCTGAAAAGTACCAGGTGCTGGGGGGTCGGATTCCCAAGGGCGTACTCTTGGTCGGGCCACCAGGAACCGGTAAAACGCTGCTCGCCAAGGCGATCGCCGGCGAAGCGGGCGTGCCATTTTTCAGCCTGTCCGGTTCGGACTTCGTCGAAATGTTCGTCGGCGTCGGTGCGGCGCGCGTCCGCGATATGTTCCAGCAAGCCGAAGCAAAAAGCCCCTGCATTATCTTTATCGACGAGTTGGACGCGCTGGGCAAAACCCGCGGCACCAGCGTTGTCGGAGGCCACGACGAGCGCGAGCAGACGTTGAACGCCCTGCTGGTGGAAATGGATGGCTTCGGTTCCAACAGCGGTGTGATCGTGATGGCCGCCACGAACCGTCCGGAAACGCTCGATCCGGCGCTGTTGCGTCCGGGCCGTTTCGATCGCCATGTGCTGGTCGATCGTCCCGACGTGCGCGGCCGCGAAAAGATTCTCGACGTTCACGTGCAGAACGTGAAGCTCGACAGCAGCGTGCAGTTGCGCGATGTAGCCGGCATTACCTCGGGTTTCGTCGGGGCCGACCTGGCGAACCTGGTCAACGAAGCCGCGTTGTTGGCCGCCCGCAAGGGAAAAACCGGCGTCGGCATGGTGGAATTCAACGAGGGAGTTGAGCGCGTCACCGCGGGCCTGGAGAAAAAACAGCGCATCATCCATCAGGACGAAAAGCAGCGTGTGGCTTACCACGAAAGCGGTCACGCCCTAGTGGCCTATAGCCTGCCCGACACAGATCCTGTGCATAAGGTTTCGATCATTCCTCGCGGCATCGGCGCCTTAGGCTACATGATGCAGCGTCCCGAGGGGGATCGGTATCTGATGACCCAAGGAGAATTGGAAAGCCGGGTGCAGGTGCTGTTGGCCGGCACGATCTCCGAAGAAATGATTTTTCAGGACGTTTCCACTGGTGCGCAGAACGACCTCGAACGCGCCAGCGAGATCGTCCGCTGCATGGTTATGGAATACGGCATGAGCCGGCTAGGCCGGGTGAACTATCGCGAGAGCGCACGTTCCCCCTTCCTGGCCACCGGAGGCGACTTTCCGCGCGAGCGCAGCCACAGCGAGCACACGGCGCGCGAGATTGACCAGGAAGTGCGCCGCATCATCGAAGAATCGATCGAGAAAGTACGCGCGATAATCGCCGCCCGCCGACCGGCACTGGAAGCGATGGCCGCACGGCTGATCGAGAAGGAAGTCATCGACGCCGACGAGCTGAAGCAGATCGTCGAGGAAAACTCTCCCAGTCCCTTGCTGGTTCCGGGCACCGGCATCGCTCGCAAGCGCACCACGGTCCTACGCGAAGAGAGCGCGCCCGAGGCGGATCAAGCCAGCGGAGCGTAAAGTCGCGCTTGGGAAATAGGCCCGGGCAGCGAAATAGGCCCGAGCAGCGAAACTGTGGCGGGCGGCGAAACGGGCTCGGGTTATGCCGGCCAGTTGTAGGTCCGTCGCAGTGCCATACGGACAATGTTGGTCAGATTCAGCCGACTGACCGGCTTATCGAGCACCGAGAAGGCCTCGGCCCGGCGGGCCTGCTCGCGCAAGTCCTCGTCGGCGTTCGCCGATAGGATGATGCAAGGCAGGATAGCCTTGACCTGCTTGACCAGCCGCAGCGTCTCTAGCCCGGTCAGCCGCGGCATGTGCATATCGAGCAGCACGAGATGCACTTCCTCGTGCCGTACCAGATGCAGAGCCTCCTCGCCGTTCTCCGCCATGAACGTGCGAAACCCCAGCGGCTCGAGCACGCCGCGTAACGTCTCGCGGAAGCCGAGATCGTCGTCAGTGATCAACAGAGATGGCGTTGTACCAATCACAGGACCAGTTCCCACCTGACGTTTCGCCGGCGTACCGGCGCACCCCGACACCACTCTAAGCAACTAGGATGCCACTTCGCCGGTGGACAGTACGTTTCTGTCAGCCGTGCGCGGCGATAATCCTTATCTACCTTCATGTTAATATCGACCAATGATACCTCGCCACAAGTTAGATTAGGTAAATTAGCTCGCCGCGTGCCCCCTGACGGGGCAAATTTGCTGCCATTTCGGCAGGCATGCCTCTGGGAACCTGCTTCGACAGGCGGGCCGCTCCACTTGGCCGGCTGCAGATGCTGCGCCCCGGCGAATGGTTCCACGGGAGGACCGAAATCGTTCTCGAGGAGGTGCGGGTGCCGCAGCCAGCTACGCGGTTGCCCCCGAGGCGCGATGATTGTTGGAGAAGATTTGGCGAATGCCGGCCCGCGTCCCGGGCCCAGTCCGTTGCCCATGTGATCGAACTGGCGCACGATCGGTTCGCAATGCGAGGGCGTGGTACAGTCCGCAACGAAGCCCTCTGCGGCGTGATGCATTGCCCGCAGTTCGGCCTACTATCCATGCTGTCGCGGCAACGTGGTGCAGTCCGCTTGTCAGGGGGCGTGGCAAATCTATACTACCCGGTGCAGTTGGTGGTTCCGATGTAACCGCGTCTCGCGCTCCTGCCGCAGCGCGTTAAGGAAATCAATCGCGTGACTAGTAGCCCCGCCCCCACGTTCTTCCTTCGTCACGAATTCCTGATCCGCCGGCTGCACTCGCTCAGTGGATTGCTGCCGGTGGGCGCCTACATGGTGGTCCATCTGCTGACCAATGCCAGCCTGCTGGCCGGGGCGAAATCGTTTCAGAAAAACGTCGACACGATCCACTCCCTGGGGCCGGCATTACCGCTGGTCGAATGGAGCTTCATCTTCCTGCCGCTGATCTTCCATGCGGTCGTGGGGGTGATGATCGTCCGCAGCGGCAAATCGAACTCGAATCGCTACACCTATTCGGGCAATATCCGCTACACCTTGCAGCGGGCCACGGCCTGGATCGCGCTGGTTTTCATTTTCTGGCACGTGTTCCATATGCACGGCTGGATCCATAATGACTACTGGATGAAGAACCTGGCCAAGCCGCTGTATGGCGGCCAATTCGATCCTGAACATGCCACGTCGTCGGTGGGACTGGCGCTCGCGCCGCTGACGGCTCGCGTGGCCTACGCGATCGGCATTGCGGCCTGCGTGTTCCATCTTTCCAACGGTCTGTGGACGATGGGAATCACGTGGGGCTTGTGGGAAACAGCCGCCGCGCAACGCCGTGCGAACTGGGTATGCGGCGTCTTTGGCGTGCTCCTGTTCACGCTCGGCATGGGGGCCCTCTTTGGCGCCGTGCGGGCCGGTGACAAGAAGAACCTGCTCGAAGCCGAAGCCTACGAACAAGCCCGAGACGAACAGAACCAGCAACTCGAAGAACTCGAAGCGAAAGCGAAAGCCGAACTCGAACAGCAGGGCGAAACCAAGAAGTCCGCCAGACGGTCAGCACCACAGACCACGCCGGTCGCCCAGGTCGAGCAGCAACCGTAAAATTGAAGTATCGCAATAATTTATCGCCAACAATCGCGCGGACTTTCCGCGCCGGCGATAGGCCCGGTACGCCGTGGCCCGACATGCAATCAGCCTAAGGTCAATCGAAGATGGCAAAGCAGCGCGTGATGATCGTCGGGGGCGGGCTGGCGGGCTTGTCGGCCGCCATGCAACTTGCCGAAGCAGGTATCAGCGTCGACCTGATGAGCCTGACGCCCGTCAAACGTTCGCACAGCGTTTGTGCCCAGGGGGGCATCAACAGCGTCAACTCGGTGACCCGTCAGCAAGGGGACAACGAGTACCTGCATTTCGACGATACGGTGTACGGCGGCGATTTTCTGCAGCACCAGCCGCCGGTCAAGGAAATGACCGAATGGGGCCCGCGGATCATCGACCTGATGGACCGGCTGGGCGTGCCGTTTAATCGCACGCCCGAGGGCTTCCGCGATCAGCGCCGTTTTGGCGGCACGCTCTTCAAGCGCACGGCTTTCGCCGGTGCGACGACCGGGCAACAACTGTTGTACGCGCTCGACGAGCAGGTCCGTCGCTGGGAGGTCGAAGGCAAGATCAAGAAGTACGAGTTCTGGGATTTTCTCGGTCCCGTGCTCGACCAGAACGGCACTTGCCGCGGCTGCATCGGCCAGGATCTGGTCACGATGGAGATCCGCAGCTTTCCGGCCGACGCGGTCGTCATTGCCTCGGGTGGGTGCGGCTTGATCTACGGCCGCTCGACGATGTCAATGGTCTGCACCGGTAGCGCCGCCTCGCGAGCCTTCCGCGCGGGGGCGAAGTACGGCAATGGTGAGTTTATCCAAGTTCATCCCACCGCCATTCCGGGCGCCGATAAGCTGCGTTTGATGAGCGAAAGCGCCCGTGGCGAGGGGGGCCGCGTATGGGTCCCGCGTAAGCCGCAAGACACGCGCGACCCGAAGCAGATCCCCGAGGCCGAACGCTACTATTTCCTGGAAGAGCGCTATCCGAAGTACGGCAATCTGGTGCCGCGCGATATTGCCACGCGCGAGATCTTCAACGTCTGCACGTACGAAGGGCTGAGCGTTGAACAAGACCGGCTGGCCGTCTATCTCGACGTCACGCACATTCCGCGGGCTGTGCTGGATCAGAAGCTGGGGGGAATTCTCGACATCTACGAGAAATTCCAAGGGGTCGATCCGCGTGAGACCCCCATGAAGATCTTCCCGGCAGTCCATTACTCGATGGGTGGGTTGTGGGTCGATTACGAGCGCACCGCCGAAGGCGGGCTGCGGCTTGGCTCTCCGCGCAACCAGGTGACGAACATTCCCGGCCTGTATGCGATCGGCGAGTGCGACTATCAGTATCACGGCGCCAATCGGCTGGGGGCGAACTCGCTGCTGAGCTGCATCTTCAGCGGCCTGATCACGGCGCCGGGATTGGCCAATTGGATCAAGAGTGTGCCCGGTGGAGCGGCCGCGGATCAGCCGTCGAGCTTGTTCGATAGTGCCCGCCGCCAACATCAGCAAGCACACGATGCCTTGTTGAAGCGCAGCGGAGGGGGCGAGAACCCTTACTTGATTCATCAGGAATTGGGCAACGTGATGACCAAGGCGGCCACCGTGGTGCGCCGCAACGACGTGCTGCAAGAAGCCTACGGCACGGTATGCGAATTGGCCGAACGAGCGAAGCGCTGCTCGCTGTCCGACACCGGCAACTGGACCAATCAAAACGTCGTCTTCACCAAATCGCTGCTGGACATGTTCCCGCTGGCCAAAGTGATCGTCAAAGGCGCGCTACAGCGCGACGAGTGCCGCGGCGCACACTTTAAGCCCGACTTCGCCATGCCAGGGTTGGTGGCCACGGACCCGGCGGCCCACCGTCGCGAGGCCGAGGCCTGGTGCGACCGCTTTGAAGAGAACACTCGCAAGTGGCTGAAATCGACCGTGGCAACGCATGTCGAAGATGGGGATCCGGTCCTCGTTTACGAAGACGTTGATACCACGCTGATCCCGCCGCGGCCGCGATTGTATGGCCTGGTCGGCGCGGAAGTGATCGAAGAAGTCTGGAACCAGCGCCAAGTGGCCAAGGCGGCCGCCGGCCACGACGGCAATGGCGCCGTCGGCAAGGGAGCCGTTAAGGCGACCGCCGCAGGGTAAACGACCTCTGCGGATAGATTCGTGTGAGTTTTGTGGAGACGGTCGCCCACGCGGCCGCCAACTAACCTGCGTTGAAAGAAGCCATGCAAGCCACGACCAACGGACATTCGTCGCACGCCGACCACGACGCGCACGCCTCGGCCGACGGACACGGCCACAGCTCACACGTGACCGAGTTCGACGTGCGGATTCTTCGCCAGGACGGCCCCGGCAACTCCAGTTACTGGGAGCGGCACCGCATCAAGCGCGAAGCCGATATGAACGTGATTAGCGTTCTGCAGCGGGTAGCCGCACAGGCCAAAACGGTCGAGGGGCAACGCGTGGCGCCGGTGGCCTGGGATTGCAACTGCCTGGAAGAAGTCTGTGGCGCGTGTACCATGCTGGTCAACGGCCGCGTGCGGCAAGCCTGCACGGCACTCGTGGACCGTCTGCTCGAAGACAGTCCCGAAGGCATCGAGCTGCGGCCGATGGAAAAGTTTCCCGTCGTGCGCGACCTGGTGGTGAATCGTCGCCGGTTGTTTCGCGCCTTGGAGAAAGTCAGAGCCTGGATTCCGGTCGATGGCTATTACGATGCGGGCCCCGGACCGCGCGTCTCGCCCGAGCAACAGCAGCAAGCTTACCCGCTGTCGGAGTGCATGAGCTGCGGCTGCTGCCTGGATGCCTGTCCACAGTTCAATAAGCTGGAGTTGGAGCGGAACGAAGGGGAGACCGACGAGCAGTTCCACAAGCGCGAGCACGAGACATACGACACTCACTTTGTCGGCGCGCATGCCATCAGCCAGGTGATGCTGTTCAACAACCATCCCACCGGCGCTTTGAATGCCGGCGAGCGACTCGATCTGTTGACCGCCCCGGGAGGCATCCAGGACTGCGGCAACGCGCAGAACTGCGTGAACGTCTGCCCGAAGAAGATCCCCCTCACGACGAGCATCGGCCGCGCCGGCCGAGCGACCACGTTGCGTTCGATCGCGAAGTGGTTCGGGGGTTAAGTACGGAGTTGCCCTCTCCCGCGAGGGGCTTGGGTTGAAGAGGATGGCGTCCGCGTTACCGCGGATATTCCGTAATCTTTGGGACGGGCTCGGGCTCGACGAGCCACACGTGCCGGTCAGGGAAGTAATCGATCAGCTCTTGATTGTCTGCAGGGCTCATTTCCTGGGCCCACACGATCTTGGCGCCATCGATATCGGCCGCGTTATAGACCCATTCGTCATCAGGGTTGTGTACCGCGACTTCATAGTGCACGAACGCCAGGTGCTTTCCCGAATTGGATTGCAATTCCTTTTCGACGCGCGCTCGGCTGTCGCGACCTGGCCGGGGAAATCGGTCGGGCGACCACCGCGGAATCATCTCGGACGGGTCCAGGCGGGCCACTAGCCCGACAATCACCAGCAAGGCATAGGCTATTGGAAGCAGTCGCACCAGGTCGCGGCCGATGGCGCGACGATGAAAACGGCATACATAGAGATGCCGCAGCCCTTGCACGCACAAGCAATAGAGCAAGCACGTCATGGGGGCTGCGTAGTGTACTTGATGAACGACCCCGCTACAGAGCGCGACGGCAACCAGTGCGGTGGCAAAGAGGATGAAGCGCATGCGCCGGTCGCGGAGGATCCAGGGAAGATAAAGCAGTGGAAGAAGCAGGACCGGCCCTAGGATCGTCGCGGTTTTCGCGGCGGCATACCAGGTTGAATCGACCAGGCTTGCGAACGTTGGCGAGAACAAAAAAGGATTCGATCCCGCGGCATCGAACTCAAAGGTTCGTCGCATCATCAGGTGACGGTAAACCGGCGGTGCAGCCTTCGGTTGCCAAAGAAAGATCGGGTAAACCTGGTAAGTGGCTTGGTGCACCATGTACGGCATACGTGTCGGGCTGCCGGTAGTCCTCCAGTTGTAGTACGCCATGGCGGAAGCGACGACGAGCAAGATCGTCGACGCCGGCAGCACGAACCGACGCAACGCCGTGACGATCGCGCGACGGTCCAGTCGAATCATCCACCATAGAAGTGCCAGCCCCACGGCCAGGCTAAGCGCCATTCCTTCGAAGGGGCGCGAGTTTGCCAAGATCGCCACACCCAGCGCCAGCGCCACGGCATCGCGCACTTTGGATCGACGTTTGATTCGCGGTAGCGCTCCGACCAGCAAGGCGCCGCCGAACGCTCCCCAAGCGCCACCCCAATAGCTGTCTACCCAATAGCCGCAAACGCCCAGTCGCATCCCCGCCAGAATCGCCCCTAGCAGGGCCCACTTCGGTGGCAGCCAGCCTTGCAGCATCCAGCAAATACCGCCGCACATGGCCGCAACGCCCAACAGCACGCCAGCCCAGGGGTAGCCCAACGTGACCTGTCCCAGCGCCATGAACACCGCCGTCAGCGGCGGATACTTCGACACGTACGTCGGCTCGTGAATGATGTGCATGCTCTCGAAGTGTTGCCACAGCGGATGCGTGGGGTTTGCCACGCGCCCCGCAGCAAACGTGTCCGAGGCCAGCAGGTAACTGAACTCGTCGTGGATGTGAGGGTAGGGGACGCCCGCGACGGGCAACATGGCCAAACGCACCAAGATGGGCAGCGCAGCAGAGATGCAGATAGCTACGCCGCGGCGGCGCGCCAGCTGGGAGAAACAACGATCCCCCTTGCGCAGCATGTCTGCCGCAAGCTTTGGTCGAGTGGCTGCGACGAGCAACGCCACCCCGACAATGGCCAGGTTGGCCATCGCTAATTGATCGATCACGATGCCCCTCTCCTCTGCTCGGCCCTTTTACTCATGCCTCGAATCCGCAACACGTGCGCCGACGTGCTCACGCCTTCCGCGTCAGAATAAGCGTGGCGCGCCATGGTGCCGTGCGGTCACGCTGCCGTTAATTTACCACGGCAGGGCACGAAAATCCTCTCCGAGCATCGGGCGCGGTTGCCCCAACGTTCGCGAGCAATGACGTGCGAAACCTGTCGTCAGGCGCGCGCGGGATGCCGGCAGCGCCGCATGAAAAACGCGAGCGCAGATGGCGCGACCCCTGAGAGCCTGTGCAGGCCGAGGTCGAGTGGATGCATTGTTCAGGGGCGCGGGAGACTCCCTCACCCGGCCCTCTCCCGCAAGGCGAGAGGGTGATTCAAAGTCATTGCAACCGTGTGCCACACGGAAGGTGGGGCGCGCTCCCCGGCCAGCGACAAAGCCGTTACCGAGCGACGGCTTACTTCGCCCCGACCAGTTGCTTCTTCTTTTCAGCCAGGATTTCTTCCTGGATGCTGACCGGCACGCGCTTGTAACGCGAGAACTCCATCGTGAAAGTTCCCTGGCCTTGCGTCATGCTGCGCAGATCGGTCGAGTAGCCGAACGTTTCGGCCAGCGGGACCTCGGCTTCGATCACGGCGACGGCGCCTTGCACGTCGCTGGAGACGATCATGCCGCGGCGGCTGGTCAGCTCACCAGTCACCGAGCCTTGGAAGTTCACGGGTACTTCCACTTCCAGCTTCATGACGGGTTCGAGCAGCATCGGCTTCATCTTCAGGAACGTTTCGCGGAAGCAGTTGCGAGCGCAGATCTGGAACGCCATATCCGAGCTGTCGACGTCGTGGTAGGAACCGTCTTCAAGCACGGTCTTGACGCCCACGATCGGGTAGCCGGCCACGGGGCCCTTCTTGAGCGAATCGCGGAAGCCCTTTTCGACGCTGGGGATGTACTCGCGGGGAATACGGCCGCCGATGACGTCGTCTACGAACTCGAACGGTTCCGGGGCATCATCCGGTAGCGGATAGAAGTGTCCCTTCACGTGGGCGTACTGACCCGAACCGCCGGTTTGCTTCTTGTGCTTGAAGTCGTACTCGGTTTCCTTGGTGGGCGCTTCGCGGTAGCTGACCTTGGGAGCGCCGACCTCGACGTCCAACTTGTATTCGCGACGCATCCGTTCGACATAGATCTCGAGGTGCAGCTCACCCATGCCTGCGATCAGCGTATCGCCGGTTTCCTCGTCGCTAGTGGCGCGGAAGGTGGGATCTTCTTTCGTGAAGCGCTGCAAGGCCTTCGAGAGCTTGTCGCCACCCTCGCGCGAAATCGGCGTGATGGCCATCTTGATGACCGGCTCGGGCACGAACATGCTTTCGAGCGTGCAGTATTTGTTTTGCGAGGCGTAGGTATCGCCGCTGGCGCAGTCGATGCCGATGATGGCTACGATGTCGCCGGCCGAAGCACTATCGATTTCCTCGCGCTTGTCGGCATGCATGCGCAAAATGCGGCTGAAGCGCTGCTTCTGGCCGGTGCGCTGATTGAAGTTCGTATCCCCCTTGTTGATCGTGCCCTGATAGATGCGCGTAAAGGTCAACTGACCGTACGGATCTTCGACGATCTTGAAGGCCATACCGACGAAAGTCTTGGTGGGATCGGGTTCGAGCGGGAATTTCTCGTCGGGCTTGTCGTACGACTTGGCCGCGACCTTGCGATCGAGCGGCGACGGCAAGTAGCGGACCACTGCGTCCAACAGGGGCTGGACACCCTTGTTCTTGTAGGCCGTGCCCATGAAGACCGGGGTGACGTCCTGCTCTTGCACGGCTTCCTTGACGACCTTGTGGATCAGGTCCACGGGGACGTCTTGTTCGGCCAGCAGCAACTCCATCATCTCGTCGCTGTACATAGCCAGCGCTTCGAGCATTTCCTGACGGGAGTGCGCGGCTTCTTCCTTGAGATCATCGGGGATGGCCTCTTCGCGGACGCGCTCGCCGTTGGTGCCGTCGAAGTACAAAGCCTTCTGGGTGATCAGGTCGACGACCCCTTCGAACTGGTCTTCTTTGCCGATGCCTATTTGCAGCAGCACGGCTTCGCAGTGCAGCTTCTCGCGAAGTTGCTTGACCACGCGGCGGTAATCCGCGCCGGTGCGATCCATCTTGTTGATGAATGCCAGTCGGGGCACATGATAGCGTTTCATCTGGCGGTCGACGGTCATCGATTGCGACTGCACGCCACCGACGGCGCACAGCACGAGGATCGCGCCGTCGAGCACGCGCAAACTGCGTTCGACCTCGACGGTGAAGTCGACGTGCCCCGGCGTGTCGATCAGGTTGATCTGGTGATCGTCCCAAGAGACCGTCGTTGCGGCGCTGGTAATGGTGATACCGCGCTCGCGCTCCAGGTCCATGTGATCCATGGTGGCGCCACCTTCACCCTTCACCTCTTGCATGCGGTGAATGCGTCCGGCATAGAACAAGATGCGCTCGCTGAGCGTGGTCTTGCCTGAGTCGATGTGTGCCGAAATGCCGATGTTGCGTAGTTGGGCCAGGTCCATGGTCGAATCTCGCGATCCAGTATCAAGTTACACAGTTAAGGCGTTAGAACTAATCTTACGGTCAGGCGACAAGTCTATAGCGCTTGCGCCGCCAAAATTCGGGGTCGCAGTTGCGTGGGGTCGCCGGAAGGAACGAGAACCCCGGTTGGGCAGGCCTGTCCCCGGACCTTCCTATGGCGGCTCACCGCCTTGTGAGCGAACTCTGCCAACGGGAGCGGGGTCAGCGTGGCATGATGCCTGTCCAACCATCGTAACCCATTTCTTCGGCACGCAAAGACCAAATTGAACATACGGATTTGAATTGCTGGTGAGAAAAGTGTGTCGATTACGTGAATTCTTCGTCGGTCCACCGAATTCTGCTAGCTTTGGTGTCGATCGATTCTCGCGTTTACTATCGCTCGCGGGGCGGATCAAAGTCCTGTCTGATTGATTTATCTCTCTACTATAATTAGTGTTAAGCAACTATGGCATCATCCGATTCAGCATCTTTGCCCCCCAACGCAACGGGTTCTCCCCCCCCGCCTCTCGGCGGCGGAAACACGGGTGGCTGGCGCCTCGCTCTGCTGGCACGTTATCCGTGGCTGGGCTATGTGCTCCCTCTGGTGGTATTTCTCGTCCTGACAAGCTGCGAGCCGGCGCCGCCAGACCGGGCACCGGCCGATGACCTGGCGGCCGCTGGCGTGGGTGCCGATCCGCTAAATCAAGCCCAACCCCAGGACCAGACAGCGACGGGCTGGTTCGATTTGAACATTCCGTACCGCGCCTACCCGCTGGTCTATACGGCGAAGATCGCGCTTTCGATCGCCGCGGTTTTTTTTGTGTGGCCGGTCTATCGGCAATTCCCGTGGCGCGTTAGCTGGCTGGCATTTGCCGTAGGGGGCGTGGGAGTCGTGCTGTGGATCGGCGTGTGCCACCTGGGGCTCGAACACCGCATCCTGCCGGCGATCGGACTGGGAAGCGTGCTCGGATCGGGTCAGCGCAGCGCGTTCAACCCCTTGGTCGAGTTGGTGGGAGAGCCGGCCTGGGCCTATGGATTTCTGGCCATTCGCTTTATTGGTCTGGCGCTGGTTGTGCCACTAATCGAGGAGTTCTTTCTGCGCGGCTTTCTGATGCGGGCTTGTGTCCATGAGAACTGGTGGAGCGTCCCGTTCGGAACCGTGACGCCGCTCGCCGTGCTCGTCGGCACGGCCGTGCCGATGGCGATGCACCCGGCCGAGCTGCTGGCCGCCCTGGTATGGTTCACGATGGTGACTGGTCTGATGGTGGCGACGCGCAATATCTGGGACTGTGTGGCCGCCCATGCCACGACGAACCTACTTTTGGGCATTTACGTGGTCGTCTGGAACCAATGGCAGCTGATGTAGCTGAAATGATGAATGCCTAACGTTGAATAGAAGGACGCGTAATGCGGCTTCGATTCACCAGGCGTCGCGGCCTGTCTTCCGCCGGCTATCCAGCTATTCAGTAAGAATTGAGCTCGAGCGGCGAAAGTAGGGGAAGAGTTCGTCCTTTCCCTGGAGGCGGTCGGTCCAATGACACCCGCGGTGACCGAGCAACGTACGGTGCCCGGCTACGATCCGGCAACCGAATATCGGGGCCGGCTCGCGGCCCGCTCGGCTACTGCCCGGCGGCTGGCTCGGGCGAACCAGCGCATCACGCTGGGGCGACGGCTGGTGCTGTTCGCCGTGATCGGCTACGTGGTGTTTGATCCCACCGAGGCTCAGGCCCTGGTACCGTTGGCGATCGCGCTCGTGCCATTGGCGTTTTTGCAGAATGCCGTGTTGAAGGCGTGGCGGCGGGCGAGCAAGGCGGCGGCCTATTACGAGAGCGGCCTGGCGAGGCTGGAGAACCGCTGGATCGGTCGCGGCGACGAAGGGCGTAGATACCTCACGGACGAGCATCTATATGCGGAAGACCTCGACATTTTCGGCCGCGGTTCGCTGTTTCAGCTCCTCTCGACCGCGCAGACACCGATGGGCCAAGACACGCTGGCCGGCTGGCTGAGGGCGCCTTCGGACATGGAGGCGATTCGTGCTCGGCAGGAG